>JAIDUY010000029.1 GCA_029059965.1 Muribaculaceae bacterium | reverse complement strand
GCTCCCTCACTGCGCGAACACATCTGCACGACGCTTGACCGCCCCGGCGTTAACAAATATTGGGGAACCGGCTCTAAAAACGCATCGAAGTAACGAAACGCAAGCATCCCCATTCATGGAAGGTCCCGCCGTCATACTTACCCGGCGGGACTTTTTTAGTGCTTTTTTGACCCGCGGTCGCGGCTTTTCGGGATTTTTTGGCTAATTTCGCCTTTCAAATGCTCACAATGAAAAAAATCATCATATTCTTTGCCGCCCTGCTTGTGTCGGCGTCCTTTGTCCGCGCCCAGGACAGCATGCTGGGCATCGACGGCGAGGAGTCGACTTCGGTCGGCATATACATCAAGGAAATATCCACAGGCCGCGTGCTGGTGAACCGCAACTCGCAGATGGCTCTCACTCCCGCCAGTGTGATGAAAGCCATTACCTCGGCATCGGTGCTCTCGCTCGAAGGCGCCGACCGACGTTTCGAGACGCGCGTGGCCCTGCGCGGCAGCGATGGCGGCAACGGAACATGGAACGGCGACGTGGTGGTGCACGGTGTGGCCGACCCCACCCTCGAGAGCGAGAACTTCAAGAGCCGCCGCGGTTTCTGCGATTCCATCGTGGCCTCGCTGCGCCGCAAGGGCATCAGCCGAATTGCGGGCACCGTCATCGTGGAGCAGCATATGTCCGACGCCGGTCCAATACTCCAATGGGAACTCGAGGACATCGCATGGCCTTACGGTGCAGGCCTCTACGGCTTCAACTGGCGCGACAACACCGTGACAGTCTATCCCAACACCGGCCGCATCTCCCCCGAGGCTCCCGGACTGACAATGGACGTGCGCCGCAGCAACACCGGTAACGACCTCGTGCGCGGTGTCTACAGCGACCGCCTGATGGTATTCAGCCGCAACACGCGTGCCGACTGGGCCGTGCGCACCACCGTTCCCGACCCTGCGGCTGTGTTCGGCGCCGAGCTCGCAAGCAAGCTCACCGCAGCCGGCATCTCGGCAGGCTCCGTGGCCGAAAGCGCCTCCACCGACTCCGAGACCCCGCTATATACCCACCGCTCGGCACCCTTCGCCGAGATTCTCCGCAGCCTGATGGTGCGCTCCGACAACCTCTTCGCCGAGGGCATGCTGCGCTCCCTCGCGCCCGACGGACGCCGCAAGGACGCCATCGCCCGCGAGAAAGAACTGTGGGCCACACGCGGTGTCAGCCCGCGATACACTATCATCAACGACGGCAGCGGCCTGACACGCGCCAACCGTCTGTCGGCCCGATTCATAGGCGACGTGCTCGAATGGATGGCCACTTCGCCGGAGGGCGAGACCTACGCCGGATTCTTTCCCCGCGCAGGCAAGGAAGGCACCATGCGCGGCATGCTGGCCAAGTCGCAGCTCAAAGGACGCATAGCCCTCAAGACGGGCAGCGTGAGCACCGTGCAGTGCTATGCCGGCTACAAACTCGACGCCGAAGGCAAGCCCACGCACGTCATCGTCGTGCTGGTCAACGGCTTCTTCTGCCCCCGCTCGCAGGTGCGCAAGGGCACCGAACGCCTGCTTGAGCGTACATTCCTCTGATACATACATCCGGACGCAGGTCCATCACCATAATCTCTCTTTGCTACTATGGCAGACATCAACCGCTTGATTGAACTCAATATCGAAATCCAGGGACTGCTGCGCGTCCTCCGCGACAATGACTCGCAGGAAGTGCGCGACATGCTGACACGCAAGTTCGGGCTAATGGCCGAGTCCGTCGGTGAACTCGGCGGAACCGACCACAAGGACGACGACGAACCCGTCGACGTGCCCGTGGCCATAGAGGGCGTCGTCGAGGCCCACAGCGACAAGGTCGACACCCGCGAGCTCGAGAGCGAAATCGTGACCCGCGAGCAAAGCAATTCGGCCCGCGACCTCGACAGGGTGGCAAAAGCCGCTCTGACTCCGGTCGAGATTGAGGACGAGGACGATGACGACGTGACGGTCGAAATCGACTCCAATTACGACGACGACTACATTGCCATCGCCTCGACCGAAGTGCATAACGAATCCGACGATGAGGGCGACGGTGAAGTCGCTATTGATATAGACGTCGAGCCCGAGCCGGCGGACGAATATCTTGCAGCCTCTGTCGACCCGCTCGCCGAGGTGCAGGCCGATGACCTCGCACCCGTCGAAATCAACGAGCGCCTGCTGCACGCATTCACCATCAACGACCGTTTCCGCTTCTGCCGCGAGCTTTTCGGCGGCGACCAGGAGGACTTCGCCGACACCCTGAGCGTGCTGGCCGAGATGCCGGACTATGCCGAGGCCGAGGACTACCTCTTCCACGACCTGATGTGGGACCCCTCCAATCCCGAAGTCGAGGCTTTCATGCAGATTCTGTCGGGCAACATGCCCTCCTGAACGCTATAATATGGCCGGAAAACTCGTAATAGTACCCACTCCGGTGGGAAATCTCGGCGACATGAGTCCGCGCGCCGTCGAGGCGCTGCGCGGCGCATCGCTGATTCTTGCCGAGGACACACGCACCTCGGGAGTGCTGCTGAAGCACTTCGGCATAGCCACGCCCACGGCGAGCCATCACAAATTCAACGAACACCGCAGCCTCGACCCCGTCCTCGACCGCATCGCCGCCGGCGAGACTGTCGCTCTGGTGTCCGACGCAGGAACCCCGGGCATATCCGACCCCGGATTCATGCTCTCGCGAGAGTGCCGCCGCCGCGGTCTCGACGTCGAGACGCTTCCCGGCCCCACGGCTTTCGTGCCTGCGCTGGTCAGCTCCGGGCTTCCGTGCGACCGCTTCTTCTTCGAGGGCTTCCTGCCCGTGAAGAAAGGCCGAGCCTCGCGCCTCGAAGTCCTCGCCGCCCTGCCCGTGACCTTCATCATCTACGAATCGCCCCTGAGGCTGGCGCGCACGCTGGACAACCTTGCCGAGGCCTGCGGCGCCGACCGCCCCGCGGCCGTGTGCCGCGAGATTTCCAAGGTGCACGAAACCATACACCGCGGAACCCTCGGCGAACTGGCCGCTTACTTCGGCGTGAACCAGGCGCGAGGCGAGATTGTTGTAGTAGTGGGAGGACTGGAACGCAGTCCTGCGGCACACAGCCACCGCAACAAGTACCGCAACGACGACGCCGAGTCCGAAAACTGATTCCGTCCCGCCTCCCGCCATTTATCGGAATTATATAAAACGTTCAACTATACGCTTATGAAAAAAGCAATGATTCTGCTTCTCGCTGCCGCCGCTCTCTTGCCGGCATGCAAGAACAAAGCCCAGGAAGAAGAAACCGCACGGCAGGCCGCCGTTGCCGAAGCTACACGCGAAGAACTTGCCGACGCCGTTTCCGACCGCGACCAGCTGCTGGCTCTCGTAACCGAAATCGGTCAGGACATGAACCAGATCAAGCAGCTCGAGAATATTCTGAGTGTAAACGGTTCCGGCGAGACTCCCGGACAGCGCGACCAGATTCGCGCCGACATCGCCGCCATTCAGCAGACTCTCCAGCAGCGCCGCGAACGTCTCGACGAACTCGAACAGCGCCTCAACCGCTCCAACCTCAATAACTCCAACCTGCAGACCACCGTCAACACCCTGCGCTCCCAGATCGAGAGCCAGACCGACGAAATCACCCAGCTGCGTGCCAACCTCGACGAGGCCCGCACACAGATTGGAACCCTCGACGCCCAGGTCGACTCCCTCCATCAGACCGTGACCACCGTCACCGCCGACCTTGACTCGACCACAACCGTCGCCAGCCGTCTCGACACCGAACTCAATACCTGCTACTATGCCATCGGCACCAAGGGCGAGCTCAAGGACAAGCACATCATCGAGACTGGCTTCCTGCGTCGCACCAAGCTCCTCGAAGGCGACTTCGACCAAAACTTCTTCACCCGCGCCGACAAGCGTCAGCTCCCCTCCATCGACCTCAACACCACCAATGCCAAGGTTCTCACCAACCAGCCCGAGGACTCCTACAGCATAGTCGATGTCAACGGCCACAAGGTGCTCCGCATCACCAACCCCGCCAAGTTCTGGAGCCTCTCCAACTATCTCGTAATCCAGATCGACTGACCCTATCCCAACCCATAGACACACAGCCAGGCCGCGCTCAGCGCAGCCTGGCTGTATGCTTATGGAGGTGTTTATGGCTAAACAAATGAAAATGCAACCTATAAGTTGCATTTTTCGTATTCTTTCATTAACTTTGCACGTGTGTATACGTTAGAAATGTATGGAATTCGTTAGAGTTTTTGAAGATAGCGACCATCTGTGGGCTGTTCAATCGCCTGAAAAAGATGCAGATGAGTTGACGCTGTTATTCCGCAACTGGACTAATGGTGAATACCTTCTTGATTTTTTCATGGATAATATTGATGATTTGAAATCATATTTTCATATCGAAAGAATCGATGAGGCAATCAATGATACTTTTGAGGATGCAGAGGCTCTTCAAGAACTGGTGCTGGAAATACCATTTACTGACAATCTCGATGAGCTTTTCATGCCTTTGGATTTGTCAGATAATAGGAGCCGTGAAATCACACGCGAGAAAGCGCGTAATTGGGATAGAAGCCGCCATGCAAGTTGGTTGCGGATTTATGCTATTCGTTTGGAACCTAACGTTTATGTTGTGACAGGCGGCGCTATAAAGCTCACCCGAACCATGCAGGAAAGAGAGCACACTTTGATTGAACTCAACAAGTTGAATCAATGCAAGAATTTTCTTAAGGCAAACGGAGTATTTGACCGAGATAGTTTTGTCGGACTTACTAATTAATTCTATTATGACTACTAAGGCAATTAAATTTTTGGAATCTCACCTGAGTGAGAACCCTTCGAGTTTCGTTGAGGAGGCAGTGAGTCGAAAGGAAAATGAAAGCTGGCTCCGTTGGTCGCGTCAGGTAGCCATGATGTTGATAGGCTATATGCAGGATAACGGACTGAAAAGAGCTGACCTTGCGTCCCGCTTGGGCGTAAGCCCTCAATATGTGAGCAAGTTGATTTCAGGTACTGAAAACCTGAGTTTCAAGAGCATTGCCAATATCGAAGAGAAAC
Source organism: Muribaculaceae bacterium (assembly GCA_029059965.1). Lineage (GTDB taxonomy): Bacteria > Bacteroidota > Bacteroidia > Bacteroidales > Muribaculaceae > CAG-873. The sequence goes on along the minus strand of JAIDUY010000029.1, from coordinate 2,077 downwards.
TCGGCATTGTCTGCTTCGTTGCCTCCCGCTGATGTAGCTTTTCTTACCTTCCGGGGAGCAGGAGTGTCATACCGGGGTTTTCATGCGGAGCGAGCCGTACATCATCGCGGCAAGGGTGACGAAAAGCATCAGGCTTCCGAGCAGCAGTGAATATGTGGGCATCGACAGCAGAATGAAGCAGCTGACGTAGAGCATGGATAGAATCACTCCTATTGCCAGGGTGGCTTTCTTGGAACCGAGCATCTTCCACATATATCCGACAATCAGCGCGATGGTCATTGTGGCTGCGATAAGGTAGGCGATTTCGAACGAAAGCAGGTCGGTGAACGACAGCAGCAGCGAGTAGAACAGCACAAGAGCCACGCCAATCAGGAAGTAATTGAGCAGCGGGATGTTGCGCTTCGTCATGATTTCCACGAATAGCACACTGATATATGTCAGTACGATAATGATGAAGGCATATTTGAGGGAGCGCGACACTTTCTGATAGCGGTCGACGCCGACGAGGAATTTGGCGCCTATGTAGTGCGGACGGTCGGTTCCGACCCTGCCTTCTGTCAGGCCGAACGACCTCCAGCTTGCCGAGAAATGCCGCCCTTCGACGCTTCGCTCCGTGGGCAGCTGACTGTCGCTGAACGACGGGTTCGGAGCCTCGCCGGAGATGGTGACCGAAGATGAGTTACCGTATTGACGGACATAGAATTTGCCTGAACCGTGTATTTCGAAGTCGGTCGAGAATTCTATGGTCTGCGGCATGTCCGCGATGTCGACCTCCGCTTGCAGGCCTGTGCGGGTTCTGCGCCATCGGTATTCCCGTCCGCCGAAAGTCAGGGGCGACAGGCGCGCAATCTGCGGGCTTGCCACCGCCAGGGTGATGACTGCGGGTTCTGACGCCGCGAGGCTGTCTTTGACGAACGTGCCCGAGATGGCGACGTCGGCATTGAATACCTCAGCCTCGTAGATGTTGCGGTGCAGCGACTTGGTACTGACAGTCGCTTCGCAGACGAATGATTCGGGGTATACTCTGCAGGAGTCTGCTGTCGGTCCGTCGATGAGTACCTCCTCACCCCATCCACGGGCTATCTCCTCGGCCACCCTGTTGCTGTTCGAGTCGCGGGAATACGAGATAATCCAGATAATCAGTGCGCCGATCATAAGCAGCGCGCACTGCAGGCCCAGCACAAGGAGCTTTATCCCGTTGTGCATACGCGGAGGCTGAGGCGGAACGAAGGGAGGAGGCGTCTGCATGGCGGTAAGGACTATTTGATTACGATTTCATTGTTCTCCATGCGGAGCCTGAGGGTCAGGTACATGGCGCAGGCGATGAGTGCGAACAGCATAAGGCTGCCGAGGAGCAGTGCCAGAGAACCCATCCTGATGAGAAGAAACATCACGGCATATTCCGTCGCAAGTATGGCCACTGTCATTGCCACGGCCTTGCCCTTTTGGATGATGCCCTTGACGAACAGGCTGATAAGTCCTATTGTCATCACGCTGACTATGGCGTAGGAAAAGCTGAATCGCAGATGCTCGGACATGGCCAGCAGCAAGAGATAGAACAATGTCAGGGCGAAGCTCGTCAGGGTGTACTGGATGTAGCTGATGCTTTTGCGGAAGGTCAGCTCGATGAGCATTATGGAAATGGTCGAGATGGCTATCAGCCAGAAGCAGTAACCGACAGAATCCGACAGGAGCCTGTAGCTGGAATCGCCGAGCAGTCCGTCCTCGACGCGCGAGCTTGCGTAAAACTCCACGAACAGGGCCGCGCAGGCTAAGAATAATGCCGATATTAATGCAAACAGACAGTGAAGTCCGAGCCAGCTCCGAGTGTATCTGGGCTTGCTGTCGGAGTTTAAGTAGTTCTCCATAATATTAAAGGTTTTAAGGTGAGAGTTCAGTCGGCGGGGCGGCGGAGGTCGACGAGGCGGTAGCTCACTTCCTCGACGAGTTCTTTGTCTACCTTTCTGTCCGAAAACCGGATGCTGATGTCTTTGCCGACGCCACGGCATGGAATCACTATCTCGCCGGGTTTCAGCGGGAAAGCCGGGTTGTGGAGGTATCCGCCACGCAGGACGGC
>JAIDUY010000289.1 GCA_029059965.1 Muribaculaceae bacterium | reverse complement strand
ACGGGCGGTCGACGTGGCCTATGTGTCTGCCTGCCAGACCCACCTGGACGGGACGCCCCACGATTGTGAGCCTGTCGCCCTTGCGGAACACAGTGTCGCCGTTGATATCCAGAGCTTTGCCGCCACGCACACCGTCGCGGATTACTACTCCGTGCATATAACTGCGGCGGCGCAGTTCCGTCAGCTTTCTGCCGATGAATTCCTTGCGGGTTATCAGCACGGGCACTCGCGACAGCGGATAGGTCAGCAGCAGCGAATCAGCTACCTCGGGTCCGACGAAGCGCTCCACACTGACCATGTATTCGCTGCGGCCGCATATGACAATAGTGTCGCCGAGATGCAGCTCGTCGTCGTGTTCGGGCGCATATATTCTGCCGTCATGTTCCAGACGGTCGACATAGACCTCGAGCCCTTCGGAACGCAGGTGCATTTCAAAATCGTGGACAGTCTTGGGTGTATCGAAATAGGAGTCGGCTATACGGTAGGCGCGGTAGGCGGTCGTACGCAGTGCATTGACGGTCGCAGGGTCATCGTTCTGCCCTGTGTTGTTGAGCTGCTTCTCAAGCTCGGAAGTCTGACACTTGACCTTCTCGAGACCGCCCAGCAGTCTGGGGCCAAAGTTGCCGAGAAGGATGACTGTGCCCAATGTTCCGAAGATATAAGTCACGGCATAGCAAACAGGTATGATGTTCTGTTCCGACCGGAGCTCAGCCTCGGGCATATTGAGCCTGCCCAAAGCCTCGGAGCCGACGCCGAGAAGGGCTGAACAAGTCTGGGAACCGCTGAACAGTCCGACCGCCTCGCCTTTGTTGTAACCCATGATGTAAGCCGTCAGCAGGGTGACTCCGAAACACATGGCGCTCATCAGCACGGCGAACAGAGCCTGACGCGCGCCCTGTCCGCGCAATGACTTGAAGAAATCCGGTCCAACGCTGTAGCCGATTGAAAACAGGAACATCATGAAGAAGAACATCTTCACAGGCCCCGACATCGGAATGCGCAACTGGCCGACGAGAACACCCACAAGCAGAACCGCCGTCACGCTGCCAAGCGAGAAAGAGCCTATGCGGATGCGGCCGATGAGAAAACCGAGTCCAACGGTCAGGAACAGAGCCAGGGTGGGATATTCCCGTAATATTTCGACAAGAGAATCAATCATGGTTCCTTCACGGCGCAGTCGGACGCATACACCGTATAAAAGAAACAACGGACAAGGGCCCCGTCATGTTCATGTCCGTTGCGCTCCCGGTGGGATGAAAAAATGTGTCAGCGGGAATTCCGGGCGCCGTCAAGAGCGTCGAGCCAGTCGGCAATGGTTTCCAGCGTCTCCGGCGATATGTCCTCGACAAGCGTCGCATACTCGGTCGGCAGTCCGGTGGTGCAACGTTGGAACAGATGGTTGTGACGCGACATCGTCACGGTCGTTGCCGACGGGTTGAGCGCAGCGATGTCCTCAAGGTTTGCGTGGAGCACCTGAAAATCCATGTCGCCGTTCAGGGCAAGCCATGGAACAGCGACACCGGCGATGTCGGCGGCGGGATTGTAGCGAACACGTCCACGGTAGGAGGGCGACGACATGGTCGAGGCCGTGCGCAGCAGCTGACTCTGCACCTCGGGCGCATAGGCCGACGGGCCCGACATGACGGCGAGCTCGTAGTAAATGCTGTTCTTTAGAAGCATGTCCGACATATCGGACTTCACCATGTCGAGCAGGTGGCGCTGCGTGGCCTCGCCCTCCCATGTTCCTGCAAGGGCTTCCGTGATGGCCCGTGCCTGCGACATTATGATGGAGTCGCCCGGCCATGCAGGAGCAGCCAGCGTGACGATGAAGCCGCACGAGGGGTTGGCGGAGGCCAGCTTGACGGCAGCGTTGCCACCCTCGGAATGACCGATTACTCCTTTGGGCAGTTCGCGCCCCAGCAAGGAGTCGAGTACGGCGAAGGCGGCGCCGAGATCGGAAACGTAGTCGTCGAGTGTGGTCTTGAGGGGGTCGCCACTGCTAAGGCCGATGCCGCGGTCGTCCATGCGCATGACTGCATAGCCGCGGCCGCCAAGATAATCCGCAATAGCCTTGAAAGGACGGAATCCCATAATCTCCTCGTCGCGGTTCTGGGCACCGCTGCCCGAGGCCAGCACCACGGCGGCACGCGGCTGGCCGTCGGCCGGCATTGTCAGGGTCGCGCCAAGGTCTATGCCCGCAGCCGCATTGACCACCGTCATCTCGGTCTCGACAGCGGACCCGGCCGAAGCACAAAGCGCAACAGCCACAAGGACAGACAGTAGCGATGTGCGAAGTGCCGGTTTCATATCGCCACGGCTGCAAGGGTCAGGGTTGTCACCGCTCCGATGGCCATCACGATGCCGTCGGCTGTCACGGCCAGCGTGCGTACACGCAGGACGGGGAAGCCCTGCAGGCCTACGGGGATGACAAGCAAGGGCGCTCCCACGGCATTGCCGATGCCGTTGCGGTCGAGGTGCAGCAGGCGGGAGGCAAACGCATAGCACATCCAGCCCGAAGCACTGCCTATGAGAGCGCCGACGAGGAGGTCGCCGGGATAGTGGACACCGAGATAGAGACGGGAATAGGAGTTGAGGAACGCCCAGCCGACAATGAAGAACGAAAATGCACGGCGTCGCACCGCAAGCACCAGGAACACAGCCAGGGCGAAGGAGTTGGCGGCGTGGCATGACGGGAAGCCGTAGGCTCCTCCGCGATATCCGTCGACCACCATTGCGTAGGCAGACAAGGGATTGGAGAGGTTTGAAGGACGCAGACGCTCGACCATCGGGCGGATGAATGTGGCGCATGTCTGGTCGGTGACAGCCACCGCAGCCACAAGCGCCACAGTGAGCACGGCCATAGTGCGGCGGCTGCCCGAACGGGCGAACAGCAGCAGGACCGCGACGTACATGGGAATCAACACGAAGCGTCCCGTGAAGAGCAACATGAGCCTGTCGGCGAATTGAATTAGCAGACCGTTGTTGAAAAACAGGAATATGTCGGAGTCGACTTGGGAGAGTATGTCGAACATGATATTAAAGATTTGATATGGTGTCGTATAGTTTCTGAAGATATGCCTCGATGGACTTTGTAGCCATCTGAGGTGCGTGTCCGCGGGCGTCGAGCACACGCCGGGCGTCGGGGTCAATCACCACCGTGTCCGATGCTGTGACAAGAGCAGCAAGGCCGGGTTCGCTGAAGACGGCGTAATGCGGAGCTTCCGCATCGGCAAGGTCGTGACCGTAGACAAAAGCGCTGTGGTCAAGGCCGAGGGAGCCGAGTATTGTCGGCACGATATCGGGCTGGCAGCCCAAGGTGCTGTCGCGCTCGGCACGCCGCGCCAGAGCCTGGCCGGCGAACACCAGCGGGACATGATGACGCGCAAGAGGATCGTCGAGGCCGAGAGGCCAGGCTCCGAGATGGTCGGGCACGATGACGAAGAGCGAGCGTCCGCCACGCGGCGAGGCCTCGACCCCGCGCACAAGTGCTCCGAGGCAGCTGTCGGCATAGGCAAAGGCATTTTTGGCGGGGCTGTCGGCGAAGCGGACGTCGGCAAAAGGAACTTCAAAAGGTTCGTGGCTGCTCGAAGTCTGAACGACCACGAGCTGAGGAGCCGCGTCGGCGGCCACTGAACGCACGTCGCCGAGAAGACGATCGACAAGCACGCCGTCCGGCGCTCCCCACTTGCCTGTGCGGTCGCGCAGCGGAAAGTCGCGGTCGGATATAATGTTGTCGAAACCTCCGGCCACAAGCAGCGCCTTCATGTTGGTGAAGTTGGCGTCGCCGCCGTAGTAATATGACGTCTCGTAGCCGGCATCGCGAAGGGCGCATCCGAGGGCGGGCAGCTGCTCGACCTTATCGACATACTTGAGTATGCTCGCCGAGGGCTGCGCCGGGAAGGCATTGAGAATGGCCGGGAGGGCACGGTCGGTTCGGAAGCTGCTCGCATAGAAGTCGGTATAGCTCAGACCTGTACCGGCGATGCTGTCGAGCTGCATGGCCACGCTGTCGCCACCGAGCGAAGGCATGAGCGAAGCCGAGAAGCTTTCGAGGATGACGAGGTAGATGTCGGGGCGCTCTACCGCAAGCATCGGACGGCGGATGCTGTCGGCCGTACAGGTGCGTGCCTCAAGTTCGCCGAGCGCGACGGCGGCCTCGTCGTCGGTCATGAAGCGGTACTGCGAGGCGAAATTTCCCGAGTGTGTAAGCGAGTACAGCAGACTGAACGCCGGATTCACCGCCGCATGGTTGAGCCTGCGGTCGGTGCTGAAATAGGAACGGCTCAGATTCATGGTCGAGACAGTCACACCGCCTCGTATAGGGATGAACAGCGCGGCCACAAGAAGCACGCCGAGAGCCGTGGAGACGATGCCGCGCGAGTTGCGCTTAGGCTTACCGGCAGCGGCAACAGTCAGTGCAAAGAGCGTCGCGGCCACGACAAGTATGGCTAACACACCTCCGGCAATCTGCCAAGCACCGGCGCTGGCCATCGCGGCCGAAGGCGACGACATGAAGTAGAACAGGGGCGTGCTGTCCAGACGGAAGCCCCAGTAGCCGTAAAGAGCCATGTCGGCCACAACCACGATGCCGATGACGAGGGCGGCGAAGGCCAGCCACACGCGCTGTGCGATACGCGGCCACGCCGAATCCGTCCACATCATGCACAGAGCCAGCAGCCCCGGCACGACGCTGAGGTAGGAGGCCATGCACAGGTCCATCGGCAGGCCGTGCCACATCACCGCCAGCCAGTCGGACACACCGGCTGTTTCGGGTCCGTAGGCGAGCATGAACACAGGCTTCAGAAACACGAAAACGCAGGTATAGACCAGCAAAATGAATATGAATCGGATAATGGGATGGTTCATCGGTACAGTCCGGCTGACGCCGGATCGCAAATTGGTCGTTCGGTCGACAAAGTTAGTCAATAAATCCCATATACGCTCGTGTGGCGGTTCATATTAACCTTGCATTAACACATTAACATAAGGATTGTAAAAAACTTGGCTCGGACCGTATTT
>JAIDUY010000288.1 GCA_029059965.1 Muribaculaceae bacterium | reverse complement strand
GGGCGGAGACTTAGGCGAGCAGATACTGGGAGGGGCGTATGCTGGCGAAAATGTCTCGGTATGTGTACACACGGCTGGGACGGTGCAGGCGCAGCTGCTCCATGAAGAACTGGGCCATGGGGTGCGATACCTGCGTGTTGAAGTCCACGCGGCAGCGGCGGTCGCGGTCGTCCATCATGGTGCTGTCAACACCGAAGAAGTTGCGCAGCAGGCCGGAGGCGAGGCGCTGCTTGAGCACCTTCATTTCCTGAGGATTGCCTTCGGCGGAACGGAGGTCGTTGACCACTCCGCGATAGAAGCTGTGGCGGCTCATCACGGGGATGGCCGCTATCTCGTCGACGCTCATGGCCTCGAGACGGGCGATGAGTGCCGAGTAGATGCTGCCCATCTCGGGGTCGTCGTTGCCGCGGTCCTCGATGATGACGTTCTGGATGATGTTGCGCAGGATGTCGTCGCCGGCCACATAGAAGCTGTCCCAGAAAATGGGTCGGGGGGTGAGGGTGCCCTCGTCGTTGCCGGAGCACATATAGGTGCACACCATCACGTCGGTGGTGCCGGCGCCGATGTCGACCGAGGCCACGGTTATGGCCTTGTCCTTGTAGCCCTCGGCGACAAGTTCGGGACGCACGTGTCCCTTGAGGTCGAAGAACTCACGCGCGCGTCCTTTATATCTCTGCGCGATTTCGGCGTAGAGGTAGACGAGCTGGCAGCAGGTGGCCTCGTCGTAGGTCCAGGTGGCGTTGTTCTCGCCGTAGGCTGCATCCTCGGGGCTGCTTGCCAGTTTCTCGACCGAGGGGAAGACTTCTATTTCGGGGAGCTTGCCCTCGGGATATACGGCCTTGAGAGCCTCGAAAGCGTCGAGGGCGCACTGGCGGAGCTTGATCTGCTCGCTCTTGGGCATGGCCGTGGGGCAAGTAAGGATGATGTTGCGTAGTTTGCGCTTGCAGTTGATGTCGCCGTGCTTGCGGAACTCGACGCTGTTGATCTGCATGAGCGCCTGCTGGAGCACCTCGACAAGGACGAAGGTCATCAGCGAGGCTCGAGAGTAGTGGGTATGTCCGTCGGTGGGCTCTACCATGTTGTCGAAGTCGCGGATAAATTCGCCGGCGGCGTCGAACTGATCGGAGAGTCCGGGCACATAGATGTTCTCGGCCTCACGGATATAGAGGCTGACTCTAATACACATCTCCGC
>JAIDUY010000287.1 GCA_029059965.1 Muribaculaceae bacterium | reverse complement strand
ATAGCCAACTACGAAGCCCAGCACTTCAACCAGCTCCCCATCGAGCAGGTACTTGACGAAAACGGACACCCCGTCATCCTCGAAGTACCCTTCCCCGGCCGCATCATCTACAGCCACATCTGGCGCGTGAACGTGGGCCGCATGAAACTGTACCTGATGGACACCGACTTTGACATGAACAGCGAGTTTGACCGCCCCATCACCCACCAGCTCTATGGCGGTGACTGGGAAAACCGCATCAAGCAGGAATACCTCCTCGGTATCGGCGGTGTGCTCATGCTCAAAAAACTCGGTATCAACTCCAAGCTGTATCATGCCAACGAAGGCCACGCAGCCCTGCTGAACCTCCAGCGTCTCGTCGATTATGTACAGGATGAGAAGCTCGACTTCCAGACTGCCCTTGAACTCGTGCGCGCATCGTCGCTCTACACCGTCCACACCCCCGTGCCTGCCGGCCACGACTACTTCGACGAAGGTCTCGCCCACAAATATCTCAACGAATTCCCCGGCCGCCTCGGCATCAGCTGGCAGGAACTCATGGACATGGGCCGCGAGAACCCCGGAAGTCAGGAACGTTTCTCGATGAGCGTATTTGCCCTCAACACCTGTCAGGAAGCCAACGGCGTCAGCTGGCTCCACGGCGAAGTCTCCAAAAAGATGTTTGCCGGAATCTGGAAAGGCTACACTTGGGAAGAAAGCCATGTAGGCTACGTCACCAACGGTGTCCACATGCCCACTTGGGCCGCATCGGAATGGAAAGCATTCTATGGCGACAAGCTCGGCGAGCAGGTATTCTCCCACCAGAGCGATCCCGCCGCATGGGAAGGCATCTTCAAGGTAAAAGATGAAGAAATCTGGAACATGCGCATGACGATGAAAAACAAATTCATCAACTTCGTGCGCCGCGACTTCAAGGAAAAATGGCTTGCCAACCAAGGCGAAACCTCGGCACTCATCATGCTGTCTCTAATACACATATCCGC
>JAIDUY010000286.1 GCA_029059965.1 Muribaculaceae bacterium | reverse complement strand
CGCTGTCTACTGTATTGCTCATCATCAGTCCGAGGATAAAGCCGGCTACGAAGATGAGCAGGCCGACGGCGGTGGGCAGAAGCAGACGCCATGCCGACTGCGACGAGCGCAGGCCCTGGTCGAACTTGTAGCGGAAGAGCTCGGATGTGCGGCCGAAGAAACCGACGCTGCGTGCGCCATCGAAGCTTGCCGTCAGGTTGCCGTCCTGACCACGCAGTATGTCGGTCACAAGGCGCGGGGGCACGCCGAGTCCGAGATTGTAGTTCTGCGGATCCATATCGGCGGGAACGCTCATCGTGGCCTCAAGGCGGCTGTTGTCGGCCGAAGTCACGAAGTTCACGTTAGCCGTCATGAAGTAGTCGGTATTCAGATTGTTGCGTACGCTTTCCACCACCAGCGTCTCGTGCGAGAGTCCTGATGCCAGAGGCGCACTGACGAACAAGGTCACCATGCCGTCGCTGCGCACCGGTCCGGCCGGGGGAGCGGGCTTGGCTTTGGGTACGGGCGGGATGAAGCGCACGGCCACGCTGATGACGGTGCCGTTGAGCGAGGCCCCGGTGAGCTCGTAACCCGACTCGGGGTCGAGGACGATGCGGTCCTTGAGCCAGTCGTGGCCTTGTGCCTTGCGCTCGAAATCAACGATGGCCTCGCCGGTGAAACGCAGTCCGGCGGCGGGCACGGCCTCGGGCATATTGGAGGCGAAAGCGGCGCGCACAGCCGTGAGCTCCAGCGGATGTCCGGCCTTGACGCCGTCGAGCCGCACTGTGAATGTCTTCTCCAGAGGCTTGGGACGGAAGCTGACGTTGACCGCTCCGAAAGCCGGGTCAATCTCGGCGCTCACGGCGGGATTGTCGCTCAGGGAGGCTCCTTCGAGCCAAGCGTTGAACACATCGGCATTGCGCAGACTGATTGATACGGTCTCGTAGGCCAGAGGGCTGAATCCGAAATCGGACGAACGCAGCTCCACGGCCTCGGCGCCGACGGGCACTTCACGGGGAGTACCGTTCGCCTCGCGCACGTAAGCCGTAACGGCGGGCTTGCGGGTCAGTTCCTCGTCGCTGAAATTGAAGCGCGGCTGAGCCATGTCGTTGAACATGCCGAAGTAGACGGTCGATGCCTCGGCGAGGCGGTCGCACAGGGGCAGCTGGCTCAGCAGAGCGCCGATTTCGTTCTCGGGTGCGTTGACATAGAAGGGGTGCTGGCTCTGGTAGCGCATCACCATGGTCTTGCCCCATGAGGGGATGACACGGAAGCCCGAGAGAATCTCCGATATGCGGGCGTCGGGGAAGACAGGACGGACGGTTCCGGCAGGGAACATAAGCTTGTTGCCCGAAGAGACCAGAACCGTTCCCACGATTTCCTTGCGGATTTCGTTGAGTATGAACGAAGGCGCAACGGGAGCATTGAATTCGTTCAGAATAAGATGCCCTGACGGGATGCGGAGCTCGATTCCGAAGGCTTCTTCCCTGCCTACACTCGACACGAAGTTGCAGAGTACGAGCTCGTAGGTCGCGAACTGACTGTCGATTGCTGCGGAGTAGTAAGAGTCGCCGAGGCTGGAGGTTCGTATGTTCTTGTCCTCGGGTGCGGAGCCTTCCCAGTTGATAGTCGAGAAAACCTGGAACCCGGGATGTCTGCCGACAAGGGCTATACCGATTTGTGTCATGAGGAGTTAGATTATCGGATTGGTAAAGAAACTTCTGATTTTCTGGCCTATGCCCGCTTTGCGCTCCGGCGCGCAGTAGTCGCAGATGACGCGCAGTATGGTCGACGCGCCTTCGGGATTGTAGCGGAACATATTGCCCACGGTGAAATGACCGAGGCTGAAGGGGAACACGCGCGGATGTCCGTCGAGGTTCGGATCTTTGGAGGCGTTGATGCCGTAGGTCTTGCAGCCCTCGATGAGCTTGCCGCACTCGGCGTCGTTGAGAATGCCGCGGACGGCGCGCAGGGCGTTCTCCTGAGGGTTGCCCGGCGGCAGGGTGTCGGCCTTGGTGACGATGAAGTGCAGGCCGCTGACGCGGTTCATTATGTGGGCGTTGGGATTGTAGCCGTTCTCCTCGCCGAACATCAGTGTGATAAGGGCGCGCACGGCTTCGGTCTGCTCGCGTCGCTGGATATAGTCGGTAGTGGGGTCGACCAGGATGAAGAACACCTTGTCGTTGGGGGTGGAAAGTATGGCAGGAGCGCCTTCGCCCATGTCCTCGAAGCTGGTGATGGACTGGCCGTAATAGTCGCGTGCATCGGCGATGCGTCCGCGGAAAGCCTCGCCTGCCATCTCGAAGAGGTTGAAACTGTAGCGGTACTTGTCGTCGAGGCGGTCGACTTCGGCCTTGATGGTGGCCACGAAGTCCCTCGGGGTACCGGAGAGCGCGAAGCCTTTCTCGGAATATGCACGCAGAATCTTGCCGTAGTCGCCGCTGAAGCGCTTGTCGTCGAACCAGAGCTTGTCGTGGCGCAGCAGGCCGCTGAGCACGCTGGTCTTGCCCGACGATGTTATGCCGAAAAGCACCACGTCGGTGATGCCGCTTTCGCCCAGACCACCGCCGAAGCGTGTTTCGCCTGACGGCTCCTGAGGCAGACTCATGCGGATATTGTCGTAGTCGTCGATATTGGTGCGCATCATCTCCTCGTCCAGACCGGCGGCAGCCATGAGCTCCTGACGGTCGAAATAGGGGCATTCGAGCAGTCGCTTGAAGTTGAACACCGGCACGATGTTGGGATGTCGGCGCAGCTGGTCGCG
>JAIDUY010000285.1 GCA_029059965.1 Muribaculaceae bacterium | reverse complement strand
TAGGAGGGGTTGTAGAGTACTTCGGTGGTACCCTCGATGCCATACTTCTTGAGGTCGGCTTCGATGCCTGCCAGACGGGCTTTTTTCACTTCTTCAATCTTGCTCATTGTAGTTGCTTGATTAAATATTGATTATTAGTATGTTAATTCGCAAGTATGTCTGCCGGAAGGCAGAGGCTTTTTTACCGATGCAAAGTTACACATTTTTTGAATAGGCGAACGCAATAAAGAAAAATTTCTTTATTAATAAAATTTAATTGGGTTCACTTTGCTGCCTGCGGTTGTAATTCAATGCTTAAACAGCACGGGCAGCCGGCTTGTTGAGCGCGTTGAGCGGATTTATATACATTTAATATACCTTTTAATATACTTTTTCCAGGCGCCCGGCATCATCGGCAGCGGAACTTTCCGTGGCACGGAGCTGTTTATATCGTCAGAACCGATATATACTATTAATCAACTTAAAACCCTGTTATTATGAAGAAATATGTTTGCACTGCCTGCGGGTATGTCTACGACCCCGCCTCAGGCGACCCTGAGAACGGCATCGCACCCGGCACCGCCTTCGAGGATCTGCCCGACGACTGGACCTGCCCCGTCTGCGGAGTGAGCAAGGATATGTTCGAGCCTGAATCCTGAGCAATCCGCACAGCCATGGACGCAGCCCGCGGTGACATCGCGTTCACCGCGGGCTGCTGCGTGTCTGCCGGCACCTGAGCGAGGGTGTCGACATGAGGCTCATGAGGGCTTCCGGGCTGTCGGTCTGCATTTTTTACAACTGATTTTTGGTGGTATGGGGAAAGTACTGTATTTTTGTATTTGATTGCCGTGGCAGTGTCCGACGCCGCGGCCGCTCCCCTCTTATCGCATCAGGCTATGGAATATAACAGCAAAATGACCCCCGAGCAGGAAGAGCGCATGATCGACGAAGCCTTTCAGGAACTTCTCGACGGCTACCTGCAGAGCAACCACCGCAAGAAGGTGGAGATCATAGAGCGCGCCTTCGCGTTCGCACGTCAGGCCCATCAGGGTGTGCGGCGCCGTTCGGGCGAGCCCTACATCATGCATCCCATAGCCGTGGCCCGCATTGCGAGTCAGGAAATCGGACTTGGGTCGACGTCGATATGCGCGGCCCTGCTCCACGATGTGGTCGAGGACACCGAGTACACCGTGGAGGACATCGAGCAGCATTTCGGGCCCAAGATAGCCCAGCTGGTCGAGGGTCTGACCAAGATTTCGGGCGGCATCTTCGGCGACAAGGCCTCGGTGCAGGCCGAGAACTTCCGCAAGCTGCTGCTGACCATGAGCGAGGACATCCGCGTGGTGCTCATAAAGATGGCCGACCGCCTGCACAATATGCGCACCCTCGGCAGCATGGCACCCAACAAGCGCTACAAGATTGCCGGCGAGACACTCTATATCTACGCCCCGCTTGCCCACCGCCTGGGTCTGTTCGAAATCAAGACCGAGCTCGAGGACCTGAGCTTCAAGCACGAGCATCCCGACATCTACCGCGACATAGCCGAGAAGATTCGCCACACACAGGAGCGGCGCACGGCTGTCTATACCGACTTCTCCACGCCCATCAAGGAGAAGCTCGACACCCTGGGAATACAGTACGAGGCCAAGGCGCGACTCAAGTCGATATACTCCATATACAAGAAGATGGAGGCCAAGCACCTGCCCTTTGAGGAGGTGTACGACCTCTATGCCATGCGCATAGTGTTCGAATGCGACGACCAGGCCAAGGAGAAGGCCATCTGCTGGAGCATCTACTCGGCCATCACCGACCTCTACCAGCTCCATCCGGGACGCACGCGCGACTGGATTGTGACGCCCAAGGCCAACGGCTACCAGGCCCTGCACCTGACGGTGATGGGTCCCGACGGCAACTGGATTGAGGTGCAGATTCGCTCGCGCCGCATGGACGAGATTGCCGAAAAGGGCTTCGCCGCACATTGGAAATACAAAATCGGCGAGGGCGACGAGGAGTCGGAGCTCAACGCCTGGCTCAAGACCATCAAGGACATACTCGACAATCCCGAGCCGAGCGCCATCGACTTCCTGAATACACTCAAGCTCAACCTCTTCGCATCGGAGATAGTGGTGTTCACCCCTGCGGGCGAGCTCCAGACGCTTCCGGCCGGAGCCACGGTGCTCGACCTTGCCTTCGCCCTGCACAGCGAAATCGGCATGCACTGTATCGCGGCCAAGGTGAACCACAAGCTCGTTCCGCTGCAGCACGAGCTGCGCAGCGGCGACCAGGTGGAGGTGCTGACATCGAAGACCCAGGTGCCCCTGCCCGAATGGGAGAACTTCATGGTGACGGCCAAAGGACGCACTCGCCTGCGCAAGGCGCTGCGCGCCGAGCGCCAGCCCATGATTGTCAAGGGCAACGAGATACTGACGCGCTGGCTGGCCGACAACAATCTGCCCGACAACAACCTCGTCATCACCAAGCTCCAGGGCATATTCCACGTCGGCAACCGCGACGACCTGTGCTACCAGCTCGGAGCCGACGAGATTGTGCTCGGCGACTATCTGCCCGCCACACTGCGCCGTGCCCTCGACAGCGCCAAGCCCGGCCGCACCAAGACCATCCTGTCCAGAATCATACCCCTCAACATAGGCTTCGGCCGCAAGAAGGAGGAGAGTCCCGAGGACCCCGCCAAACCGTCCGAACCCATAAACACCAAGAAAATCTACCACCTGCGCGTCGGCGACAAGGGTGCCAACTTCAAGCTCTCGGACTGCTGCTCGCCCATCCCCGGCGACGACGTCATGGGGTTCATCAACGACGAGGGCAAGCTGGAAATCCACTCGCTGGACTGCCCGCGCGCCCAGGTGCTCAAGGCCACCTACGGCAGCCGCATCGTGGCCACGGAGTGGGAGAGTGTCGACGAGCGTTTCCTCGCCCACATACACATCGAGGGCATCGACCGCCGCGGCATACTCCAGGAGCTCACGGCCATGATTTCGACACACCTGGGCATAGACATGCGCAAGGTCGACATCGAGGCCTCCGGAGCGGTGTTCCACTGCGACCTGTGGGTGCGCGTCAGCGATGCCGACGTGGTGCGCGACCTCTGCTCCCACGCCCGCCGCATCAACGGCGTCCAGTCGGCTCAGCGAGTCAACTGACAACGATTCAAACCTTTGCATAGCCTCGTGCAGAAACAGATACAAAGATGAAGATATCCGGACTTTTCCGACGAATACTGATAGCGCTCGCGGCGACAGTCGTGATTGTATGGTTCTATCCCCATCCCGAATCGAACAGATTCGTCTATCAGGAGGGACGGCCATGGAACTATGCCAAGCTCATAGCACCGTTCGACATCCCCGTGCACGCCGACTCGGCCACGATTCTGGCGGCCCGCGACACCCTTGCGGCCCGTTTCGTGCCAATCTACGAGGTCAACCAGCTCATAATTGACACCATCGTGAGCCGTCTGCCCGAGCCCCAAAGCCAGCTTGCGCGACGCCTCGGCGCCGAGCTGAGGCGCGTCTATGCCTCGGGCGTGGTGGACATCAGCACCAAAGACCAGATAAGCTCGGGAAGCCTGCCGCACATACGCATCCTGGAGAAGAACGTGCTGTCCGAAATGAGCACGTCCGGACTCACCTCGCCGCGCGACGCATACCTCTATCTCGATTCGACCATACGCGACACCGCCCTGCACCAGTACTTCGCCCGCGCCGGACTGCAGAACCTGCTGCTGCCCAACTACACGCGCAACGAGACCGAGAGCCGACGCCACTACGAATACGACTATCTGACGCTCACCGCCGACCGCGGCATCATCCTGCAGGGTCAGACCATCATCGACAAGGGCGCCATCATCACCGGCCAGGACTTCACCAACCTGCGCACCTACGAGGAGCTGATGGCCGAGCGCCATACTTCGGAACAGCAGTCGGTGCTCCTGCGCTGGCTCGGACAGCTGCTCTACGTCGCCCTCATCCTCTCGACTCTGCTGCTGTACTTCTACTTCTTCGTTCCGGAGATTTTCAACAACATAAGGGCACTGGTGTTCAGCTATCTGCTTGTGACAGTGTTCTTCCTTGCGGCCGTCGGCCTGAACTACTTCGTGTCGACGGGCATCTACATGGCGCCGATGATGATTGTGCCCATACTTATGCTGGTGTTCTTCGACGGACGCACAGCCTTGTTCGTGCTCGGCGCCCTGACCCTCATCTGCGCCGGTGTGACGGCCTTTGCCCTGGAGTTCATCTTCCTGCAGTTCTGCGCGGGCTGCGCCGCCGTCTACTCGCTGCGCGAACTGAGCCGCCGCGCCCAGCTGCTGCGCACCTCGCTGCTTGTGGCCATAGCGTACATGGGCGCCTACATCGCCCTCGAGCTGCTGATGAACGGCTCGGTGGAAGGCATGACCAAGACCATGTTCATCTTCCTGGCTATCAACGCTGCCCTGACCTCGATGGCCTATGTGTTCATGTTCCTCGTGGAACGTATCTTCGGCTTCATCTCCGTGGTGACGCTGGTCGAGCTGGCCGACATCAACAACCCGCTGCTGCTGCGCCTGAGCAACGAATGCCCCGGCACCTTCCAGCACTCGATAGCCGTGAGCAACCTCGCCTCGGACGCCGCCTCGCGCATCGGCGCCAACCTGCAGCTCGTCCGTGCCGGTGCCCTCTACCACGACATCGGCAAGCTCAACAACCCGGCCTTCTTCACCGAGAACCAGCACGGCGTCAACCCGCACGACGCCCTTCCGCCGGAACGCTCGGCTTCCATAGTCATCGCCCACGTCACCGACGGCCTCAAGCTGGCCGAAAAGGCATCGCTGCCCGAGGTGATACGCAGCTTCATCAGCGAGCACCACGGCGCCGGCATGGCCAAGTACTTCTATATCACGGCATGCAGCAAGAGTCCCGACGGCAAGGTCGACAAGGCTCCGTTCACCTATCCCGGGCCTAACCCGCGCTCGCGCGAGACTTCGGTGCTAATGATGGCCGACGGCGTCGAAGCCGCAAGCCGCTCGCTCAAGGAGCACACACGCGAAGCCATCACCGACCTGGTGAACAAGATTATAGACTCGCAGATTGCCGACGGCCTGCATAACGAGTCAACGCTGTCGTTCCGCGACGTGGCCGTCATCAAGGAGGCTTTCATCAAACGCCTAATGACCATCTACCACAGCCGCATAGCCTATCCCACGGCCAAGACTGCCGAAACACCCGCCGCCGACTCCGGACCCGACGGGCAATAAGACGCCCGTGCGCGCGTTATACTTCTGATGAACAAATCTGTGGCCTGCAAAATCATGGCGTTGGCCGCCGCGGTACTTGCCGCGGTGCTGCTCGGCTCGTGCTCGCCCAACAAAAACAATGCCGCCACACGGCGCTATCAGGAGTTCATCACACGCTATAACATCCACTACAACGGCGACACTCACATGCGCGAGACCCTCGCACAGATGGAGAGCAGTTACGAGGACGATTTCTCGCGACGCCTCTACATGCACCCCGTCGAGGCCAAGTCCGACAACTCGGCGCCACAGCCAAACGGAAATTTCGACCGCTCGATAGAGAAGGCTCAGAAGGCCATACAGGTGCGCTCCATCAAGAAGAAACCCGCCAAGAAGGCAGGGCGAGGTTCCGACCCCGCCTACAAGGCATGGATGAAGCGCGAGGAGTACAACCCCTTCCTGCACAACTCGTGGATGATGCTCGGCGACGGCCAGTACTACAACGGCGATTTCCTCGGGGCGGCGTCGACCTACTTCTACATCAGCAAGCACTTCTGGTGGCTTCCGCAGACGGTCACCGAAGCCAAAATCATGCAGGCGCTGAGCTATATAGCCCTTGGCTGGCAGTTCGAGGCCGAGATGATTCTGACCCGCATAAAGGAGAACGAGCTCGACAGCCGCAGCCTGCGCGAACTCTATAACTTCGCCTACGCCGACTACTACCTCCACGCCGACAACTACGAGGCCGCACTCCCCTACCTCGAAAAGGCCGCACGCGCGGCACGCGGCGCCCAGAAGACACGCCTCAATTTCCTGCTCGGCCAGTGCTACGCCCGCCTCGACCGTCCCGACGACGCATACAGGGCCTTCGGAGCCGCCGGAAGCAGTTCGAGCACTTCGTACCGCACCAAATTCAACGCCCGCATCAAGCAGAGCGAGGTCTACACAGGCGCCGACATCGAGCCCGAGGTGCGCGCCCTGCGCCGCATGACGCGCTACGACCGAAACCGCGAATATCAGGACCAGATCTACTACGCCATAGGCAACCTGTACCTGCAGCGCGGCGACACGGCGCATGCCATCGAGAACTACGTCATCGCCAACGAGAAATCGACACGCAACGGCGTCGACAAGGCCATCAACCAGATTGCCCTCGGCAAGCTCTACTTCGAGCAGCGCAACTACGAGCTCGCCCAGCCCTGCTACTCGGAGGCCATACCGCAGCTCCCCGAGTCATATCCCGGCTACCGCGAGCTCAAACGCCGCTCCGACGTCCTCGACGAGCTCGCCGTCTACTCGGGCAACGTCAATCTGCAGGACTCGCTGCTGCGCCTTGCCGCCATGACGCCCGAGGAGCGGCTGGCGGTAATCGAGCGCATAATCGAGGACCTCAAGAAGCGCGAGCGCGAGGAGGCCGAGGAGGCTGCTCGCGAGGAATATCTCGCCAATCAGGCCGCACAGGGCAATTCGCTGACCGACAACAACACACAGTCCTTCGTCATAAACGCCGACAATTCGTGGTACTTCTACAACACCGCCACCCGAAGTGCCGGCAAGACCGACTTCCAGCGCCGCTGGGGCTCGCGAAAGCTCGAGGACAACTGGCGCCGCCGCAACAAAGCCACATTCAGCGTCGACGACTTCGCCGACACCGGCTCGGAGAACGACGAGGAATCCGAAGAAGAGGATGTCGGCACCGAAGCCGCCGACAGCACTGCCACCGACCCGCAGGAAGCCGAGCGCTCGCGCGACCCTCACTATCCCGAATACTACCTCGCCCAGATTCCGCAGACCGACGCCGACAAGGCCACGGCCCACGAGGTCATTCAGGAAGGCCTCTACAACATGGGCGTAATCCTCAAGGACAAACTCGAGGACTACCCCGCCGCACGCGCCGAATTCGACCGTCTGCTGCGCGACTATCCCGACAACGTCTACCGCCTCGACACCTACTACAACCTCTATCTGATGCTGATGCGACGCGGCGAACGCGACGCCGCCGAGGTGTTCCGCCTGATGATTGTCAACGACTTCCCCGACAGCAAGTACGGCCAGGCCATGCGCGACCCCAACTATCTCGACCGCCTGCGCGGCGCCGACGAACGCGCCGAAGCCCTCTATGCCGCCACCTACGACGACTACATGAACAACCGCAACGCTCAGGTACACAGCGCATACAACCGCATGACCGAGGAAATGCCGCTGAGCAAAATCATGCCCAAGTTCATGTTCCTGCACGCACTGGCATACGTCACCGAGAACAAGCCCGACGAGTTCAACGCCACCCTGCGCGAACTCCTCGAACGCTATCCCGAGACCGACATCACACCCGTGGCATCCGCCTGGCTCAAAGGAATGGCACGCGGCAGGCAGCTGCACTCGCCGGAATCCAATATGCGCGGCATGATATGGGACCTCCGTCTGAGCAACGACAGCACGGCCACGGCCGAAGGCGCCGCATCGTTCGAGCTCAATCCCGAGTCGCGCCAGCTGCTCGTATTCTCCTACCCCACCGACCGCGTCGACACACGCCTGCTGCTCTACGAGATAGCACGCCACAACTTCCGCTCGTTCTTCGTGCGCGACTTCGACCTCGAGACCATGAACTTCGGCCGCCTCGGCCTGCTCGTCGTCCACGGATTCGAAAATATGGACGAACTCAACCGCTACCGCAGCGTGATGGCCGCCTCCGAAGAGCTCCGCCTGCCCGCCGACGTACGTCCCGTGGCCATCAGCGAAACCGACTTCCAGACCCTTCTGACCCAGGGCCGAAGCTTCGAGGAATACTTCCGCTACCGCGAGGAGCAGAACTACATCGACGCCCAGGCCGACATCCTTGCACCCATACAGCTCGAGACACTGCCCGAAGCCGAGGCCGAAGCATCCGAAGGCATCCTGCCCGAAGACGCAGCGACAGCGCCCTCCGAACCCGAGCCCGTGGAGGTGTCCGAACCCGAAACCGTGGAAGAGCCCGAAACATCAACCGAAACAGAGCCTGCGCCGAGCGTCGAACCCGCTCCCGCTCAGCCCATGCCGACACCCGCGCCGACACAGCCCGTCACGCCCGCGACACCCGTCCAGCCCGCCGCTCCCGCGCCTGTTGCCCCGACTCATGCCGTAGCTCCCACACCCGTGCCGGCACCGGTTCCCGTCTCGCCCGAAATCCCCTCCGGCTCCGAAGGCGACGACCCACTTCTGGACGAATAAATCCGTCCCGCGGCAGCACATTCCGCCACTTTTCAAACCAAAGAACCAAACGGAGATGGCCCGGATACGGGATTTTTTCGTAACTTTGTCGCCGTTATGACTTTAATACGCCGTTTCATCACATTGATTCTTGTCTGCATCGCCGGCGTGGTATGCGCCGACGCGCAGATTTTAGTTCCGCCCGGATATGAGCCCCTCGATGCCGACAGCGTGCGCCGTGACTTCTCCAACCAGCCCTATTTCGGACTCTACAAGGACAATTACTTCATCTTCGGCCCCTCTGTGGGTCCGAAGCCCACAAGGCAGAATACCAACATCAAGTTCCAGATTTCGATAGCGCAGCGCCTGACCCGCAGCACTTTGCCCTGGGGCACCTACCTCTATCTGTTCTACTCGCAGAAGTGCTTCTGGAACATTCTGGAGAACTCCATGCCGATGACCGATCTCAACTTCAATCCCGGTATCGGCATCACCAAACCGCTGTTCGTCAAAAACCGCTACATCGGCAAGCTCACCTTCCTCATCGAGCACGAAAGCAACGGCCGCGACAGCATCTGGAGCCGCTCGTGGAACCGCGTGGCGCTGGCAGCAAACGTCATGGTGACACCCAACCTGATGGTACACGGCAAGATTTGGGTTCCCATCGTGGACGGCGAGCACAATCAGGACATTGTCAACTACTGCGGCTTCTGGCAGATAGGAGCGCAGGTGCTGAGCAACAACAGGCGATTCATCGGCGGCATCACCGTGGTGAAGCGCAAGGGCTGGGACCTCAACTCCAACGTCACCCTCGACCTCGCATTCCGTATTTTCCGCAAGGACAACCAGTACCTCTACCTGCAGTTCTACAACGGCTACGGCGAAGGATTGCTGGAATACAACAAGTTCCACTCGCAAGTGCGAGTCGGACTCCTCATCAGGCCAAAACTGTTCAGCGACTATTGACCGCCATGCGCAGACACATCATCATCATCCTGACTGCCCTGCTTCTGTGCGCCTGCGGCGACGAGGAGCGTTTCCGCATCTCGGGCAGCATAGACGGCAATCCGACCATGAACATGCGTGTCGGCTACTATGCCGACGGCACATTCCAAAGCCTTATCACTGCCGCACGCGACGGCAAATTCGAGTTCTACGGCTCGTCGCCCGCGGGCACTGTGGTCGAGATTTACGACTACGACAACCGCCTGCTGGGCCGTACCTATGCCGCCAACGGCCAGGAGATTGAACTGCGTCTGGACCGCAACAGCCCGCACCGCCTGCACGCTTCGGGCAACGAGGCGGCCGCGGCATGGGCCGACTTCCTGCGTCAGGCTGCCGACAGCTTAGCCGCAGGCAGCGGT
>JAIDUY010000284.1 GCA_029059965.1 Muribaculaceae bacterium | reverse complement strand
GGAGTAGGAACGGCGGCTCTTGGGCACGCGGAACCAGCGGTATATCCATCCGCGAATCACTCCGGGATGACGGAAGGCTTTGATTACAAGTCCGGCGTTGTCGAGCAGAGCCACCACGTTGCGGCCGCGGTAGATAATCTCGCAGGCATCGGGCAGACCGTAGTCGGCGATGGCGCGGGCGAGTGTGCCGGCGCCTGTCGGCGCAAGCCGTGGATTGACTGCTATGTTTCTTGCTTTCTTCAATACTGTTTCGGTTATGACTGCCCGCGGTACAGGGCAAGCATCTGTTGGTAAAAACGGTCGTAGCCGAATGTATCGGCGGCCTTGCGGCGTCCGGCGTCGGCAAGGCCGCACACAAGCTTGCGGTCGGCGGCGAGACGTCGGAGGGCGTCGGACAGGGCGGAAGGTTCGGGCGGCACGAGGATGCCGTCGGTGCCGCTGTCGATGATTTCGGGCTGAGCGCCGTTGTCGGTGCTGACCACGGCGGCGGCGCCGTGCATGAACTCCAAAAGCGACAGTCCGAAAGCTTCGCGTGCGCGGGTAGGCAGCACGCCGACGTCGGCACGGGCTATGACGGGCCAGATGTCGTCCACCGGGCCGAGCCATTCAACCCTGTCGCCGAAACCGAGCTCGCTGCAGCGGCGCATCAGCGGCATGACATACTTGGCAGGGCCTTCGCCCGCCACTTCGAGCGTCCATGCCTTGTCGGTACTGTCCAGCTCGGCAAGTGCGTCGACGAGTATGTCGAGTCCCTTTTCGGGAACTATGCGGCCGAGATAGAGCAGACGCAGCGGACCATCAGGCGCCGAATCGGCGCGGACAGGCAGAGCCTCGGGCACGGTCACCGCGTTGTGAATCACCCTTAGTCGGTCGGGGTCCACATCGGGTGCGGTGCTCAGGAACTCTCTGCGGGCAAGCTCCGACACGAAGACAATGGCGTCGAGGCTGCGGTAGATGTAGATGTCGGAAGCGCGCGTGGAAGCGGCCTTGACGAGATGCCTCGTGACCACGACGCGCACCTTCGACGGGTCGCGCATAAGTCGCCGAGCGCGCACAGCCGTGCCCGCGTCCTTGAAGTTATGCACATGCACCACCACCGGCGCCGCCGTGCGGTTGAGGATGCGCGCCAGCAGCCACGGGCTCACCGGATCGATGGCGCCGCGCAGCGGCAGATGTCCGGGCTTGAATCCGGCCTCGGCAAAGCGGGCGTCGACGTCCTTGAAAGCGCGCGTAATCACAGCGGCACTGTGGCCGTCGGCCTCGAGGGCGCGGCAAAGGTCGAGCACATAGCGCTCGCCTCCGCCCCATACGCGGTTGCTGACAAGATGTATGACGTTAAGACTGTCCATGCTGCCTGTTTCTTAATGTTTGGTCGCGGCAAGCCGCGCGGCGGCGCGGTATGCCTCGAGGGTCGACTTGAAGCGTGTCGCCGCTATGTGCCTTCCTGCGCTGCCCTCGAGGATGGCGCCGTCAAGCAGATGGCAGCTCACAAAGGCGCTGAAAGCTCTGAGCCAGCACATGGGAGCGGATGCCTTTATGCCGGCCGCGGCCATGAGTCTGGCACGCAGGGCGGCATGACGCAGCTCCTTGGCCTCGTACTCGCCGAAGGTGGCGCAGCGGTAGTGGTGCATGGAGCCTTCGACAAGCGCCGGCATCACTCCCGCGGGGTAGCTGAGCCGCTCGCCCACGTCGAGGAGATCCCAGTTGGCATATCGCTTGTCGAACAGGCGTATCTGCTCGGCAGGCTCGAGGCCGCAGTGGCGCATCGGACGTCCGCACATGTAGTTGACCACACGGAAGCGGTACATGCGGTGCTCGAAACCGCGCGACTTGAGCGCAATGAGATTCTCGCGCAGCTCGTCGGAGAGCACCTCGTCGGCATCGATGCTGAGCACATAGTTGCCGTTGGCGACGGTGGCTGCATACTGCCTCTGCGAGCCATAGCCCGCAAAGGGACGCTGTGTCACCTTAGCCCCGTAGCGACGGCATATGTCGACGGTGGCGTCGTCGCTGTGCGAGTCGACCACGACAATCTCGTCGGCAACGCCGATGAGCGAGTTCAGACAGCGCTCTATGTCGCGCTCCTCGTTGCGCGTGATTACGGTAGCGGATATATAATGCTTGTTCAAAGCCCGTTGTGATGAATTGGTTCTGTGTCAGGTCTGTTGCCGGCGCCATAGTGGCCTTGTCAGAGTTCGAGGTCGCCGTCGATGACTTCGTGCCAGGGCAGACCGTTGGCGGCCACTGCCTCCAGGAAGGGATCGGGGTCGAACTCCTCGACGTTGCGCACGCCCTTGAGGTTCCACTTGCCTGTCAGGAACATCATGGCGCCCACCATGGCGGGAACGCCGGTGGTGTAGCTGACGGCCTGCATTCCGGTCTCGCGGTAGGCGGCCTCGTGCGAGCAGTTATTGTAGATGTAGTAGGTCATGGGCTTGCCTTCCTTGTTCTTGCCGGAGATGCGGCAGCCGATGGAAGTCTCGCCGTGGTAGTTCTCACCCAAGTCCTGAGGGTTGGGGAGGACGGCCTTGAGGAACTGCAGGGGCACGATTTTGGTTCCGTTGTAGTCGACCTCGTCGATGCGTGCCATGCCTATGTTCTGGATTACGCGCAGGTGGGTGAGGTATTCCTGGCCGAATGTCATCCAGAAGCGGGCACGCTTGATGGTGGGGAAGTTCTTTACCAGGCTCTCAAGCTCTTCGTGATAGAGCAGGTAGCTGTCGCGCGGGCCGATGTTGGGATATGTCAGGCTGCGGTGGAATTCGAGGGGTTTTGTCACCACCCACTCGCCTTCGCTGTAGTAACGGCCGTTCTGGGTGATTTCGCGGATGTTGATTTCGGGGTTGAAGTTGGTGGCGAAAGCCTTGCCGTGGTCGCCGGCGTTGCAGTCGACGATGTCCAGGGTCTCCATTGCGCTGAAGTAGTGCTTGGCTGCATATGCCGTGAAGACGCCGCTGACACCGGGATCGAAGCCGCAGCCGAGGATGGCGGTGAGACCTGCCTTCTCGAAGCGGTCGGCATAGGCCCACTGCCAGGAGTACTCGAAGTGTGCCTCGTCCTTGGGCTCGTAGTTGGCCGTGTCGAGGTAGTTGACGCCGCAGCGCAGGCAGGCGTCCATGATGGTGAGGTCCTGATAGGGCAGGGCAACGTTGATGACAAGTTCGGGTTTGTGGCGCTCGAAGAGTGCCACGATTTCCTCGACATTGTCGGCGTCGACGCGGTCGGCGCTGACATTGGGACGGCCTATGGCCTTTACCACGGCCTCGCACTTGGACAGTGTGCGCGATGCAATCACTATTTCGCTGAATACCTCGGGATGCTGGGCGCATTTGTGAGCCACTACCGTGCCCACGCCGCCGCAGCCGATGATGATGACTTTAGCCATTTATTTTGCTGCTTATGTTGGTTTTTAATTTTTTCAGATTTTTCAGAGTGAGTTTCCTGTCGAGCGCTATGGCCGAGAAGGTGAAGATGCCTAAGATGATGAGCATCAGTGTCTGCGAGCCCAGCACGAGATTGGCAAAGGCTGCCGCATTGGTGTGGCTGACGCCGTAGATGCTCAGGGCGAATATCACTGCCCACTGCCAGGGCCCTATGCCGCCGTTCGAGGGCACGCCCATCGATAAGCTGCCGAGCACGAAGGTCACCTGAGCGGCTATGACGCCGTACTGGTCGAGCACTTCGCGGGTGAAGGGGAAGGCGAAGAAACAGATATACATCTGTATGCCGAAGCATCCCCAGATGCCGATGGTCCACAGCAGCCACTCGCCCTTGCCTTTCATGCGCACAATGACGGCAAAGCCGTCCCACAGTTCGCGTATTACGTTTTGCACGCGCATCACCCACGGATTCCTGGTGCGGCTGCGCATGAATATCCATGCTCCGGCAAAGAGCACAATTGCACTGCCCCACAGCCAGGGCGAGGTCAGAAAGTTGCCGATAGACTTGTAGCTCTCCACGTTGGCCTCCATAAAATCGAGGATGGCCGACGAGGCCATGAAGAAAGTGACGGCGCCGAGAATAAGAACCGTGACCGTGTCGGCCAGACGATCGGCTACCATGGAGCCGAACACGCTCGTGAACTGGGCGTGCTGCCTCTGTGCTATGTAGCCCGTGCGCCACACCTCGCCAAGTCGCGGAAAGACGAGATTGACCGAATATGTTCCGAAGATGCTGTAGATAAGCGCATGGATGGGCGGGTCGATGCCGAGGGCGCGCAGCTGTATGCGCCAACGGAAGGCACGGCACACAAACGAGACTATGTTTATGCCCATGGCAAGGGCTATCCAGCGGAAGTCGCACTGCGTACGTATGATTTCCAGCATCTCCCCGAGGTCTATTCCCGTGAAAAGCAGATAGCACAGGCCTACACTGATAGCCATAGGAATGATGTACTTGACCAGATTCCCAAGCCCTTTTTTAGTTTTAGTCTGTTCCGCTTCCATGTGTCTTTTTAATATGTACGCACTCCCGCAGGCACGCGCGTACGATTTGCAAAGTTACTGTTTTTTTTACTAATTCGGAACTCATTGCGCCGAATATAGGAGGACCGCTCGCGTTTACGTCCGAAACGGGTTTACAATTATCAACACCGAGTGTTGAAAACTGTTCATAACCCTGAAGTAAGTTTTTCAAAAATAAATTTGCATTTACGCCTCCTCTTGACTAAGCCCGCGGCGGAAGCCGAATGTCAAGTTTTGCGCCGCTTTTTTATTATGTCTTTTTCAATAGGATTATCTACGTATTCAAGGGCTTTATCCACACTTTCCGACACTCAACAATTATCAAAATATCAACTCTTATACTTATCAACACCATGTTGATAACCTATGTAATTCACTAACTATCAGCATTGAGATATGTTCACAATATGTCAATTTCCACGGTTTCATAATCAATAAGCCATAAATGCAAATAATGGACGGAAAAGTTATCATAGATTTCAACACCCATCTTACGTACCCCTTTTGGTCTGCTTTATTTTTAAATTTTTTTCTTCAAAATATAACATAATAAAGAAAGGCTGTCGAAAACCCCGCCGCACCATCCGCAAGCATCGGCGAAGGGGCGCGGACGGATGGTGCAAATTTAGCAAGAAAAGGGAAACCGGAGCCCCGGGCGCAGGCATTCCGCCGTTTCCGTCGATAAGTGACAGTATGTAGAAAGTGTCTTGTGTCAGTTATAGAATAACGCCCGGGCGGAGACGGAATATATGCCGACATGACGTTTTAAGAAAATTTTAGAATAATCTAAACTATGAGTGTTTCATTGGCGTTAGAAATACAAAACTCTAAATGTTTCAGCTATGATCAAAGCAATGCTTATCGCCGGTGCCGGCGGTTTTGTAGGTACCTGCGGCCGTTTTCTTATCGGCAAATGGTGTTCGGGAATGTTCCACGGATCATTTCCCCTGGGTACATTCCTGGTCAATGTCATAGGATGCTTCATCATAGGCATCTTCTTCGGCCTGCTTGAAAAGGCCCACGTGATGACACCCGGCGAGAATGTCCTTCTCATCACCGGTTTCTGCGGCGGCTTCACCACCTTCTCGTCCTTCGCCGACGATATGTGGGTGCTTGGCAACAAGGGCGACTGGGCCACTTTCGGCATTTACCTCGCCGCGAGCGTAATCTTCGGCATCCTCCTCGTGTGG
Organism: Muribaculaceae bacterium; assembly: GCA_029059965.1. Classification (GTDB taxonomy): domain Bacteria; phylum Bacteroidota; class Bacteroidia; order Bacteroidales; family Muribaculaceae; genus CAG-873. Next base: position 4,110 of record JAIDUY010000284.1, on the reverse strand, counting down.
GCCGGACGCGCCATCATCCGCTGACATCACCGCAAGTCCACACACCGACAGCGCGACCCCGCCCGGAGCCGCGCTGTCGGTGTTTATGCAAGTAGTAAAACTACCGTGAATAAAGCAAGTAGCGAAGTTTTTCTGACAGATGTACGGCGCCTACATCGGAAAGATGATCCACATCGTGAAAATCGCTGTCTGTAAAGCTTGAGTCGGTGAAAAAATCGTAATACCTTATTCTTTCACTCATTACAATGGAGTCGGTGAGATGCATCATCTCATTGTACTGGTCTGTGTCCATTGCTTCGGCGAAGCCGCTGTAGACAGGTGTTGTGATAAAGATACATTCAATGTCGTGTTCTTTGCACAGGTCTATGATACTGTGCAATGCAGCCACCGCTTCGGAAGGACGTCCGGGATTATTCTGTGTCAGATCGGATACACGCTGTTCGAGTTGTTTTTTCCATGCGGGCAGGCGTGAATCGAGTTCGAATCCCAATCCGAAACCGAGAGAATCGCAGCGGTTGGATTCCTGTTTTTTTACGAGGCCGCGCAGACGGCCGAAGTAGCTGTTATAGTCGGCGAGTTTAAGATTGTAGATGGAAAAGTCGGAGTGTACGGGCAGATGCATGTCGACTTTATAGTTTATGCACAAAGTCCATGCATCCGATTCTTCCAGTTCAGCATCGCGGTATGTGAAGTATGATATGGGAAGAATCACCTTTTTGAGATTCGGGCAGCAGGGAAGATAATGTTCGAGCAGGTAAAGGTCGTATTCGGGCGACTGGGATATATTTGCGAGATTGAAAACACTGTCACCCAGCAATTCGGGCTTCAAACCGTAATATGTGTGCGAGGAACCGAGAATCAAAGTGTTTACTTTTGCGCCGTTTTGCCTCAGCCATTCATCTTTGAATGAATACGATGATGTCATGTGTCGCACTGCAAACTCCCCGGCAACAAGCAGTATGATTGTTATTATGGCGAATACAGCCGTTTTTTTCAGGAATCTGTCCATGATTTCAGAACTGAAAATAGATGAATTGTGCGCTGTTACCTGCAAAAATCAGAATGAAGAAGAAAAACAAAGCATAGACACTCATACGCACCCACCCATAGCGCCAGAGTCCGACAGGATGCATGGCGAAAGGATTTTCATATTTATGGCTCACAGCCTCAAGCACCGTGAGAAGAGCACACCATACAAGCGCGGTTTTGCCCATCACTGTAGTATATGGGCTGTAATGGCTGAACATCAACGATAGGTAGTCGATAGACTGGTGCAGATTGTCAGAACGGAAAATAACCCATCCTATGAGCACAATCAGGAATGTGAAAACCAGCGTAAGTACTGTAGCGAAGTAGGAGGGCGATTTTTTCCACTCTTTCTTTTTGTTTCGGAAAATTGAATTGCAAGCCATCAGCGTGCCGTGATAGGCTCCCCAGCATATATAGGTGTAGTTTGCTCCATGCCAAAGTCCGCTTGTCAGGAATACTACAAGTATATTCCGTACCGTTTTTCCTTTTCCATTACGGCTGCCTCCCAAAGGAAAGTACAGATAGTCGCGGAGCCAGGATGTGAGCGAAATATGCCACCTTTGCCAGAAATCATGTATGCCGCGGGCGAAGTATGGCTTTCGGAAATTTGTGCTGAGATTTATTCCGAAAAGCCTGGCAGTACCTATGGCTATATCGGAATATCCTGAGAAATCGCAATAAATCTGGAATGTGAACAGAACAGCGCCAATCCATAAGTTGACAGTGCCCGCTGAAGTGTGGTCGGCAAAGATGGTATCCACTATCGGACCTGCATTGTCAGCAACTACCATCTTTTTGAACAAACCCCATAATATCAGCCTCATACCCGATAAAGCCTCTTGATAGGAGAATCGGGATTCTTTCAGAAACTGAGGCAGAAGATTGGTGGCTCTTTCGATGGGCCCGGCAACCAGCTGAGGAAAAAAGCTTATGAAAACGAAGAATGCCGCTATGTCGCGTGTGCCACGCATACTGCCGCGATAGACGTCGATGGTATAGCTCAGAGCCTGAAAGGTATAGAACGATACTCCTACCGGCAGAATGATGTCAAGGGTCACCGCATCGACATGCCATCCGACCACGGATGCCATGTCTGAGAAACTTGATGCAAAGAAATTGAAATACTTGAAGACTCCGAGTATACCGAGATTGACGGCTATATTGCTCCACAGTATCAATTTTCTCCGCCGTGATGAAGACTCTGAGTCAAGCAGCACACCGGAAACATAGCCGCATAGTGTGGTTATGAATATCAGAAGCAGGAATATGGGATTCCACCATCCGTAGAAAACATAACTTGCGGCTATCAGGAATATATTGCGGACTTCCCTGCGTGACAATACTTTCCAATATACAAGGAATACCAGGGGCAGAAATACAAGATATTCGATGGAATTGAAAAGCATGCTGGATTGCCTTAGCGATGGAAGATGAGGGCGTTTTTGGCGTAGGGGCTGACTTTGAGGGTGACCCGGGCGCCTTCGATGAGGGGGAGATTGTGGTCTACGTGGCCGACGGGCACGCCGAAGGCTATGGGATAGCGGCAACCTGATGTCATGTCGCGTATCATTGTCTCCATATCGTTGTAGTTGGCGTCGGGGCGGTAGTCGGTGAACTGACCCACCACCAGTCCGCGCAGGTTTTCGAGCACGCCGGACAGTCGCAGCTGGTAAAAAATGCGTTCAATCTTGTAGATAGGCTCGGCCACGTCCTCGAGGAACAGGATGGTGTCGGGGCGGATGATGTCGTAGGGCGTGGAGATGAGTTCGGCCAGTACGGCCATGTTTCCTCCCAGCAGTTTGCCCGTGGCTATTCCGTGATGGTCGTAGGCGTGCCCGTCGAAAGCATATGCAGGCCGCTCGCCGCGCAGGATGCCGAAAAGGCTTGCGGTGTCGGGATCGGACGTACCTTTCATTATCTGTGCCGCCATAGGAGAGTGTATGCTCGCTATGCCTTTGCTTGCCATCAGGGCGTGCATGGCCGAGATGTCCGAGAATCCGATGACCCACTTGGGGTCGTCGGTCAGAGGCAAGCGTGCGAGGCGGTCCATGATGTGGACCACGCCGTAGCCGCCGCGCGAGCACAGGACGGCGCGATAGTCGGGATTGGTAAGAGCCTCGGCCATGTCGGAATATCTCTCGTCGTCGGTGCCGCTGTAGTTGCCGCTGCGTCCCAGCGCATGGGGCATCACCACGGGCTGCCAGCCCTGAGCTTGGAGGACGGATACTGCTCCTTCGACCTTGGCGGGGTCTATCGCCCCGGCGGGCGAAACGATGGCTATTTTGTCGCCGCTGCGGAGCGGGGCGGGAAATATGGTGTTCATGCTTTGTCCGTGGTATTGGTGGATATGAGGTTGCTGCGGTAGACGGGCCACATGGCCAGCGCCGCCGACACTGCCACATTGAGCGAATGCTTGGTGCCGCTCTGCGGTATTTCGAGCCATATGTCAGCGGCGTCGACTACGGCCTCGGCCACACCGTCGACTTCGTTACCGACCACGATGGCGTATTTCCGGCCGGGTTCGGGCTCGAAGTCCTGGAGCATCGTGCTGCCTGCTACCTGCTCCAAACACACTATGGTCCAGCCTTCGGCACGGAGCGTGGCGATGGCATCGACAGTATCGTCGAAGTGGCGCCAGTCGACGCTCAGCTCGGCGCCCAGGGCAGTCTTATGAATCTCGGGACTCGGAGGGCAGGCGGATATGCCGCACAGCACCACTTCGGAGGCGGCAAAACCGTCGCTCGTTCTGAATATAGAACCTATGTTGTTGAGCGAACGCACATTGTCGACAACCACAGCCAACGGCGTCTTGCTCTGCCGGCGGTATTCCTCGACCGAGGCGCGCCCCATGTCCCATATTGTCTTCTTATCCATACGCAGCGTTCCTATATGAAAAATTACCTGTTCATCACCGAATAAGGAACCATGCTTCCTATTCGATTTTGTTCCACAAAGTTAGCAATAATATATCATTCTTTCAAAAGAAAACAGCCATGTCAGGATTATTTAGAGCCGGTTCCCCAATATTTGTTAACGCTGGGGCGGTCAAGCGTCGTGCAGATGTGTTCGCGCAGTGAGGGA
>JAIDUY010000283.1 GCA_029059965.1 Muribaculaceae bacterium | reverse complement strand
TGATGAAGGGCTGCGAAATTTCGCCCGGCTGAAGTGATGCCACGGCGCGCGCAATTTCCTGAGGCAGCTGCGACATCTCGAAGCGGGTGGTGCCGGTCTGCGAGTTCACCATCACGCCGCGGCTCAGGCGGGTGTCCTTGTCCTGACTGACAAGGCGGGTGGCGTCCTCGAAAGTGAGCGCGTGGCGGTCGACGATGTCGGCGCGCACGGAGTCGAGGCGGTTGATGGCGGTGGTGAGGTCGCGTTCGGCCACACGAGGCTTGAGCAGGATGTGGCGTGCGTTGATGCGGTCGCCGCGCTTCTCGATGAGCTGGATGATGTGGAATCCGTACTCGGTCTCGACAATCTTCGACACCTTGGTGGGGTCGTTGAGGTTGAAGGCCACTGCCGCGAATTCGGGCACAAGCTGTCCGCGGCCCATGAAGCCGAGCTCGCCGCCGCGTACGCCGGAACCGTCCTCGGAGTAGAGGATAGCCAGGGTAGAGAAGTCCGACTCGCCGCGGTTGACACGGTCGGCGTAGTCGCGCAGACGCGATTTCACGTCCTCGATTTCCTGACGCGGGATGACGGGGTTGAGGGTGATGAGCTGCACCTCGACCTGCAGGGGAACGAAGGGAACGCTGTCCTGGGGCAGGGCGTCGAAGTAGCGGCGCACGTCCGAAGGAGTCACTTTAAGGTTTTTGGTCAGGCTGGAGCGCACCTGCTGCACGCGGGCGCGGTTGCGCATATTGGTGGCGTAGTACTCGCGGATTTCGGGGAAGGGCTTGCGGAAGTACTGCTCGACTTTCTCGCGGGAGCCGAGGTTGGCGACCAGGAAGTTCATCTGCGCGTCGGTCTGCATCTGCACCATGGATTCCTGCACCTCGATGGTGTCGAGGTCGGCCTGATGCAGGAACAGGCGCTCGATGGCAATCTGTTCCGGAATCACGCAGTAGGGATCGCCCTGAATCGGAGTGCGGTCGTTCTGCATATCGGCATAGGCCTGTTCGATTTCCGATTTGTAGATTGGTTCGTCGCCAATCATCCATGCTACCTCCTCGATGACGTTCGACGGAGTGGCGGCATAGGAAGTCAGAGCAGCTAAAGCTGTGGCGGCGGCGTAGAATAGATATTTGAGTTTCATACCTGTGATGGCTTGGCAGTGAAGAATGGACTTGCCCTGCGGACGCACGCGCCCGCGCAAGCAATAGTGCAAAGTTAAGATTTTTTCCTCAAGCAAGCCCCCCATCGGTGTGCCTAATACGCGCCATGCCGTCGAATATTAATCTTTTTTATGAAAGAGCGTCAACCAATCCGCCCTCAGGCTTGTTTTGACATAGAACAGAATATTAACCAAAAAGGACGATATATTATGAGCTTAGATCACAAAACCGCCGCACAGGCTGCGGCACAGGTATCGAAAGAAGCAGCCAAAGTCTCGGCAGAAGCCGCAAAGGTAGCCGCCAAGGAAGAAAGCCAGGCCGTCAAGAACGACCTCGGCACAACAGCACAGAACGTTGTGAACAACGTAAAAGATAAGGCCGCCGACCTCACCGGAGCCGTCAAGGAAAAAGCCGCCGACATCACCGGTGCCGTCAAGGAAAAAGCCGCCGACATCACCGGTGCCGTCAAGGAAAAAGCCGCCGACATCACCGGTGCCGTCAAGGATAAAATCGCCGATCAGCAGGCCGACCCCGATTCACCTCTGAACAAGGTAAAGGAAGTCGCCGGTAACGTAGCCGACAAGGGCGCCGACCTCCTCGACGGCCTCGCCGACAAGGTCCACGGCCTCGCCGACAAACTCGGTCACAAAGACTGAGCATAACACTGACAATCAGACATAAGCGGCGCCGTAGCGAGGATTCTTGCTACGGCGCCGTGTGTCTGTCCGTATGTAGGTAAATCAGAAGTTGTAGCCCAGCACGATGCTGACGCCGGCGCGGCGGAAGGCCGGCGGCTCGTTTCCTTTGGCGGTCAGGTTGTAGTCGATGCGGCACATATTGGACAGGCCGTAGAAGCCCTCGACGGCCACATGCCACCGTGTGGCTATTTCGGCACTTACGCCTAAGTTCCAGCCCAGGTCCATGCCTCCGTTGGGCAGTTTGAAGTTCTCCGTCTTGTCGTTGTATTCGGTGATGAAGTGCCCGCGGGTATGGAAATTGACGTAGGCCACGGGGCCGGTATAGACGCCCAGGTCGATTATCTTGGTGCGCAGGACGTTGTATCCGAAGTCAATCGGAATCTTGATGCCGATGTCATTGATATGTCCGTCGTATTTCTTCAGTACTGTGCCGCGGTTGTTGTACGAATCGAATCCGAAGGTATTGAACATGAAATAGGGGCCGGCTTCGAAGAAGAAGTTGCCGCTGAAAGGAAAGTGGTAGACAACGCCCACCGAGGCGCCCGGACCGAAGCTGCACAGCTTGTTGTGCGTGCTGGATGTCGTCATGTCGAACGAAGCACGCAGGCTCAGGTGCTTGTTGTTGTCGGCCTTTGCACTGAGCGGAAGGCATACCGCAAGCAGAATAGCGGAGATGAATGCAGAAATAGTTTTCATAGTGACTGCAAATTAAGCAAAAAAACAGCAGAAATACAAGAACGCCGTGCGGAAATTTCCGCACGGCGTTCCGTAGGGGGGGTATCCGGCAATCAGATGCGTTCGAGCACGGTAGCAACAAGGTCGCGCACGCCCGACTTGTAGTTCGGGTTGGCGTTGTTGTTGTAGCGGTTGGCGATGATGGAGCACACGGTCATGCAGCTGTGTCCCATCAGTCGGCCCAGGCCTGCCAGAGGAGCGCTTTCCATCTCGTAGTTGGTGATGCAGCGATCCTTGTATCTGAAGCTTTCGATTCGGGAATTGAGGTCGGGATTGGCCAGCGGCAGACGCAGCTCGCGGCCCTGGGGACCATAGAAGCCAACGGCGCTGATGGTGATGCCGCGCACCATGTCGTCGCGGCCGATGCGGTCGACGAGCTCTTCGTCGGCCTCGACGAAGTAGGGCTTGGCCCACAGCGGATTCCATCCGGTGTGCTCGCAGAACTCACGCTCCATGTCGAGGTCGGCGATTTCGTTGCGGCCGGCGTAGTAGTTGAGCACGCCGTCGAAGCCCACGGAGTGACGGGCGATGACAGGCGTTCCGAGCGAGAGCTCGGGCTGGAGTGCGCCGGAAGTGCCGATGCGCACCATGGTGAGGCGGCGCAGCTTGTCCTTGACTTCGCGGGTGGCGAAATCAACGTTGGCGAGAGCGTCGAGCTCGTTGATGACGATGTCGATGTTGTCGGGGCCGATGCCGTGGCTGAGGCACATGATGGGTTTACCGCCGTAGGTGCCGCCGATGGTATGGAACTCGCGCGACGATACCTCGAAGTCGCGGGTGTCGAAGAACTCAGCCACCATGTCGACGCGACCGGGGTCGCCGACAAGAATGATGCGGTCGGTGAGCTGTTCGGGGCGGAGGTGCAGGTGGAACACGCTGCCGTCGGGATTGATTATAAGTTCGGAGGGGGGGATGATTTTGGCCATATGTGTGTTTTATGATATATTTAAGAAACCGGCTGTAAGTTAAACAAAGCCGGCCGTACTTGGTTCGGTTCAGTCGAGTGGCGCTGTCACGCCGTAGCGGTTGCCGGGGATGGAGACGATAAGGTCGGACATTTCCATCTCGAACAGCATGGACTGCATTCTGGGGATAGTCAGTCCCATCGCAATGGCTATTTCGTTGATGGTGGCTTCGGGATGGTCGTTGACGAAGTGCATCACTGTGCGCTGCTCGTCGCTGATGTCGAGAGCCAGCGTGCTCTGGACGCCCTCGACAGGGCGGCGCGTCCATCCGCAGGCCTCGATGATGTCGCCGGCGTCGCGCACTATGGAGGCACGGTTCTCGGCGATGAGCCTGTTGCAGCCGCGGCTGTAGGTGTCGAACACACGGCCGGGCACCGCCATCACTTCGCGCTGATAGGCCGAGGCTATGCCGGCGGTGGTCATGGCTCCGCCTTTGAGGTCGCTTTCCACCACGACGGTCACGTCTGCCAGGCCGGCGACGATGCGGTTGCGGGCCAGGAAATTGCCGCGGTGTATGGGGTCGCAGCTTCGGTACTCTGATGCAAGGAACCCGCCCTCGCGCACCATGGCGGCGGCCTCGTTGCGGTGGTCGGACGGATAGACGGTATTGAGGCCGTGGGCGAGGACGGCGCCGGTGGGGACTCTGGCCTTCAAGGCCGCGCGATGGGCTGCGATGTCCACGCCGTAGGCCAGTCCGCTGACAATCAGCAGGTCGTCCAGCGCTTCGGCCAGGTCGGCCACAAGCCGCGATGTCACGCTCTGTCCGTAGGTGGTGCAGTGTCGGGTGCCGACTATCGCCACCACATGCCGCGCCTGCGGCGATGTCCTGCCTGCGACATAGAGAATTGCCGGGGCGTCGTCGCATTCGAGAAGTCGCGTGGGATAGTCAGGGTCGGTGTAGAAGATAGCTCTGAGACGGTTGTCGCTCAAGAAGTCGTACTCGGCGGCGGCTTGCTCCAGCGCCCGGTCGCGGTATTCCCTGTCGAAGAAGGAGCTCCGCAGCCCGGTGAGAGCCCCCAATTGCCCGGCTTCCATGCTGAAGAAATCCTCGGGAGTCACGCCGCGGGCGGCGAACTCGCGCGCCGTCCCGACGCACACGTTGCGGGTGTGCGCGAAGGCCATGCGGGCAATCATGCCATCGCGTCCCGGCTGTCGGTCTTGGGTCGGCGCAGACATCGGCGTTTTGTGTCAGAGATATTCGGCAAAGGCTTCCGCCAGCAGATTGCCGCGCGAGATGCGTCCGTTTTCGAAGGACACGATGTCGACGGTGGCGCGCACCACGGGCTCGCCATCGGGGGTATAGATGTCCTGAGTGAAGACGAACACAGGTCCGCGGCGGCTCAGCGCCAGACGCGACACCATGGAGTCGCCCAGTCCGAGCGAGCGGATGTAGCGAATGTCCACATGTGTCACCACCGGGTCGAGGCCGTCGGCGTGCATACGCCGGAAGCTCATGCCGGCATGCTCGCAGAACTCGTGGCGGGTGTGCTCGAGGTAGTGCAGGTAGACGGCATTGTTGACGATGCCCTCGGAGTCGACCTCGTAGTCGCGCACCTTGAGTGGCATTTCGAAAATATAGTCCGGTGTATTGTCTTGCATGGCGATGGAAAAACCGACAGCCGGCGCCGAGCTCCGCAGTAGGGAAGCATGGACGCCGGCCGGTATGGAGATGTTATCAGTTTGCGGCGGGAGCTGCAGCAGCAGCGGGCAGGCCGAGCTTGGTGCGTACGGCACCGGTGAGGTCGGTGACGTCGCTGCCTACATAGAGAAGGAGCTGGGGCTCGTTGGGGAATACGAAGGTGAAGCCGCCTTCCTGGCCGACAGCCTTCACGGCCTCGTTAAGACGCTGGGAGATGGGGGCCATGAGCTGCTCCTGCAGACGTGCGATGTCCTGCGAAGCGGTGTTGCGGAACTGGTCGACCTTGCCGGCGCGTTCCTGGATTTCCTGTACTCGGCGTTCCTTGATGCTCTCGGGGGTGTTGGCGTCGTTGGCTATGGCCTGATATTCGGCATAAAGCTTGTTGACTTCTTCCTGAAGTTTGGAGAATTCTTCTTCGTAGCGGGAGGTGGTCTCCTGCAGCTGTGTCTGCATGGCTGCCGTCTCGGGCATGGCGGTGAAGATGGATTCGAGGTCTACGACACCGAATTTCTGGGCCATCGACGTGAAGGGCAGAGCCACAAGGATGGCCACGAGCAGTTTCTTGATCATTTCGTTAAGGTTGTATTTTGATGTTATGTTTCAGATTCTGTTGTTTGAGATGTGCAAAGATACGGAATTAGTTGGAAAATCCCAATTTCGCCAGTACTTCGTTGCTTATGTCGATGCGTGGCGAGGCATATATGATTTCCGAACTCGATGCGCGGTCGAACACGGCCTGATAGCCTCGTTCCTCGGCCACTTTCTTGATGGCGTTGTAGACGTCGTCCTGAACGGGGCGCAGCAGGGTCTGTCGCTTCTGGTAGAGTTCGCCTTCGGGCCCGAAGTAGCGGAAGCGCAGCTCGGTGGCTTCTTTCTCCTTGTTGGCTATCTCCTGTTCGCGGGCCTTGGCCTGGTCGTCGGTGAGGAAGACTTTGTCGGCAAGGTAGGACTGGTACATCGTCTCTGCTTCCTGACCGAGGTTCTCAACCTCGCGCTGCCAGCGCTGCGAAAGCTGGTTGAGCTGCTCGGAGGCCATTTCGTACTGCGGCACGTTGCGCAGAATGTATTCCATATCGACAAGGGCGAACTTCTGGGCCGAGGCGGCCATGATGCCCAAAACTGCCAGGAGGAGGGTAGCGGCAATTTTCTTCATGATCTGTTGGTGTTAGTTGGGTTTGTGATGCTTATAGTATATAAGACGTCTGCGGAGGTCAAAAGTTTAGCCGGGCGACTGTTTATGCCGTTGTCATGCGCGTCAGAACTCCTGGCCGAGGATGAAGTGGAAGTGGCTGCCGCCGCGTTCGTTGTTGTAGGTGCGGTCGAAGCCGTAGGCCCAGTCGATACCCATCAGGCCCACCATGGGGAGCTGGATACGCACGCCGGCGCCGGCACTGCGCTTGAGCGAGAAGGGGTTGAACTGGCTCACCGAAGTCCAGGCGTTGCCGGCTTCGACAAAGCCCAGGGCGTAGATTGTCGATGTGGGCTGGAGCATCAGCGGGAAGTGGATTTCGAGACCCATGCGGGTGTAGGCATAGCCTTCGGAGCCGTAGGGGGTCAGCGAGCCGTTGTCGTAGCCTCGCAGGGCGATGGTCTCTGTGGCGTAGGTGTAGGAGCCGCTCATGCCGTCGCCGCCGACGTAGAATGTCTCGAACGGTGTCTTGAGGTACTTGTTATAGCTGCCGATAAGACCGAAGTCGAAGCGGGTCATAAGCACGGGAGTCCACTGCGGGTTGGTGCTCAGCGGGGTGTAGGTGCGCGAGCGGAAGCGCAGCTTCCAGTACTCGATCCACTGGTAGATCTGCTTGCGCGATTCCTCGGTGTTCTCGGCGGCGAGCTTGGCCCAGTCCTTCTTGCCGGTGAAGAGCTCGGCGGGAGGAGTGAGCTGCAGGTTGAGGCTGAAGGTGGAGCCGCTGCGGGTGTAGATGGGGTTGTCGATGGAGTTGCGGGCAAGGGTAAGACCGAGCACGATGGAGTTGGACGTACCGTTGTTCATGTAGTAGAGGTAGTCCCAGTTCTTGAGGTAGTACCAGTTGTAGCCGAGTTCGGCGGTGAAGGTAAAGTAGTCGTCGGGCCATTTGAGGCGCTTGCCGAAGCCGACGTTCACACCCACGAGCTGGAGCACTTTGTTGGGGTCGAGGCTGTTCTGGTAGCTGTTCTGATAGTAGTCGTTGTAGTAGCTGTTTGGATAGTATCCGTAGCCGCCGCCCCAGAGGGTCGACTGCGACCAGTTGCGGTTGTAGAACGAGCCGTTGACGCCTGTCTGACGGCTGTAGTAGGCCGATACGGACAGCGAGTTGGGACGCTTGCCGCCGAACCAGGGGTCAAGGAAGGAGATGGCGTAGCTCTGGTAATAGCGGGCGTTGGTCTGTGCGCTGATGGTGAATGTCTGGCCCTCGCCCTGCGGTATGATGCCGCGGTATGTGCTGGGGTAGAAGAGGTTCTTGAGCGAGAAGTTGGTGAACTTGAGCTGGACTTTGCCGATGATGCCGGTCTGGCCCCAGCCGAGGGAGAACTCGATCTGGTCGTTGGCCTTGGACTCGAGGTTGAAGACGATGTCGACGGTGCCGTTCTCTTCGTTGGGCTCGGGCTGGATGTCGAGCTTTTCGGGGTCGAAGTGTCCGGTCTGGGCGATTTCGCGGGCGGAGCGCATGAGGTCGCTCTTGCTGAAGAGCTCGCCGGGACGGACGCGGAGCTCGCGGCGGATAACTTTCTCGTACAGGCGGTCGTTGCCGTTGATGACGATGTTGTTGATACGCGCCTGCGGGCCTTCGATCATTCGCATCTCGATGGAGATGGAGTCGCCGCTGACTTCGCGTTCGATTGGCACGAGCTGGTAGAAGAGGTAGCCGTGGTCCATGTAGAGGTTGCTCACGGCGTCGTCGTCTTCGTTGAGGCGCTTGCGCATGAGTTTCTGGTTGTAGACGTCGCCGGGCTCCATGCCTAAGTAGTCGTCGAGCAGCTCGGTGGGATAGACGGTGTTGCCCACCCACGAGATGTCGCGGATGAAGTACTGGGGACCTTCGTCGACGGTGATGTAGACGTCGACGTTGTTCTCGTCGTAGGGCACGACGCTGTCGGCCACGATGCGGGCGTCGCGGTAGCCGCGCTCGTTGTAGCGCTCGAGGATGCGGTTAAGGTCGTCCTCGTAGTCGGACTCGACGAATTTCTTCTGGCGGAAAAGGTTGAGAATGTTGCCTTTCTCGTTGGTTTTCTTCATTGTGCGCTGCAGGGCGCGGTCGCTCATCACCACGTTGCCGTCGATGTAGATTTTGTGCACCTTTACCTTGTGGCGTTTGTCGACGATGATGTTGACAATCATCTCGTTGCGGTTCGAAAGGTCTTCCTGCAGGTCGATGCGCACAGTGGCGTTGCCGAAGCCTTTGTCCTTGTAGTACTTCTTGACGATGTCGGTGGCGCGGTTGACGATGTTCTGAGTAATCTGGTTGCCCTTCATGAGCTGGAGGCGCTCCTGGAGGTCTTTGATTTCGCCCTTCTTGGCGCCGATATAGTTTACGGAGGAGATTCGGGGCTGTGTGCGGAGCACAATCTTGAGCCATGCGCGGTCGCCGACGGTCTTGACAAGCTCGATGCGGGCCTGTGCGAAGAGGGTCTGTCGCATCAGGCGCTTGACGGCGTTGCTGATGTCGTCGCCGGGGATAGTGACTCTGTCGCCCACGCGCAGACCTGCGTATCCGAGGATGAGGAAGTCGTCGTAGTTGGGCGCGCCCTCCACTTCGATGCCGGCGATTTCGTAGGTTCGCGGCATGGAGTTGTAGATTACCGTAGGATTATATATGGTGTCGGCCGGCGCCTGGGCGTTGGCGCTGAAGTTTCGGCCGGCATTGACTGCGAGCATCAGCAGGAGGAACAGAAGTATCTTGGTTCGCATGGCGTGATGAGTGGTTTATACAGGGACGTGGTGTTTTTGGCTTCAGGATTGGCGGGCTTTGTCGGATTCGACTTGTTCGCCGGTTTTGCCGAAGCGTCTCTGGCGTTGCTGGAACTCGGCTATGTGCCGCCTGAAGTGTTCGGCACTGTAGTCGGGCCAGTATGTGGATGTTACTGCAAGTTCGGTGTAGGCTGCCTGATAGAGGAGGAAGTTGCTCAGGCGCATGTCGCCGCCTGTGCGTATAAGCAGGTCGGGGTCGGGCATGCCGGCTGTGGTGAGCGCTGAGGCGAAGGCTGCTTCGTCGATGTCGTCGAGGGCAATCTCGCCGGCGGCATGGCGCGCAGCCAGGGTGCGCACGGCGCGCAGAATTTCCCATCGCGACGAGTAGCTCAGCGCCAGCACCAGCGTCAGGCCGGAGCAGTGCGAGGTGTCGGCCATGCACTTGCGCAGGCGGTCGGCGGCCTCGGCGGGCATACGGTCGATGTCGCCTATGCTTGTCAGGCGCACGTTATTTTTTATAAGGTCGGGAGTCTCGCGCTCGATGGCGGTGACGATGAGGTGCATCAGGGCGTCGACTTCTTCCTTGGGGCGGTTCCAGTTCTCGGTGGAGAATGTGTAGAGGGTCAGATAGCCTATGCCGAGTCGCGAGGCTTCTTAGGTGCTGCGGCGTACGGTCTTCACACCCTCGCCCTGTCCCGCCGCGCGCGGCCA
>JAIDUY010000282.1 GCA_029059965.1 Muribaculaceae bacterium | reverse complement strand
GCCCCGGCACAGTGCCGGGGCGCTGTTTTTTGTCCCTGTCCGCCGCCACGCGCCGGAAATCCTCGCCCGCCCGGACCCGCCGAACCGGCCGCAATGAGCCGCAGGGCGACACGCGCTTGCATAAACCCAGTTTCTTTTATATCTTTGTAGCTCCAAAACAAATAGAATGCTATTCAACTCGCTTACATTCCTGCTGTTCTTCCCCATCGTGGTGGCGCTCTACTGGTTCCTCCCCGCCAAAGGGCAGTGGCGCAACAGTATGCTTCTGTTGGCCAGCTACTATTTCTACATGAACTGGGAGCCGGTCTACGCGATTCTCATATTCATATCCACCCTAACAACATGGGCCGGCGCACTCATGGTGGAGCGGACCGCAGCCCACAGGCGCAAGCGCTACCTCGTGGCCACGCTCATTGTCAATCTCGGCATCCTGTTCACCTACAAATACCTCGGCTTCGTCGGCAACGAAATCCGGCACATCTTCGACGCCCTCGGCCTCGGAATCGACGTTCCGCAGTTCACCTTCCTGCTTCCTGTCGGCATATCGTTCTACACCTTCCAGGCCGTGGGATACCTCGTGGACGTGTGGCGCGGACGGCTTCGTGCCGAGCGCAATCTCTTCACCTACGCTCTCTTCGTCTCCTTCTTTCCCCAGCTCGTTGCCGGCCCCATCGAACGCGCCACAAACCTCCTCGGCCAGTTCCACACCCGCCACCGCTTCAGTCCCGCCGACCTGATCCACGGCCTCGAGCTGATGGTGTTCGGCTACTTCATGAAGCTGTGCATCGCCGAGAACGTCGCCCCCTACGTCGACGCCGTGTTCAACAACATACCTCTCCACAACGGCAACTCCATCATGCTGGCCTCGTTCTTCTTCTCCTTCCAGATTCTGTGCGACTTCGGCGGCTACTCGCTCATCGCCATCGGCGCCGCAAGGTGCATGGGATTCTCGCTGATGCAGAACTTCCGCCAGCCATATCTGGCCACCGACGTCAAGGACTTCTGGCGACGCTGGCACATATCGCTCTCATCGTGGTTCTCGGACTACGTCTACATCCCCCTCGGCGGCAACCGCGTCAAGCCCGCGCGGCACATGGGCAACCTCTTCACCACCTTCCTGCTCAGCGGAATATGGCATGGCGCCAACTACACCTTCATCGTCTGGGGCGCATACCACGGCATCCTGCAGTGCATACACGCCACCTACCGCAGGCTCGGCGGCGGAATGCCCGACAGAACCGGATTCAAGGTGCTCAACATTGTCATCACCTTCCTGCTCATGACCATAGGCTGGATATTCTTCCGCGCCAACAGCATCGGCGACGCCTTCCTCGCCCTGCGGAAGATTGTCACCGAGCGCGGAATGCTGTTCAACGGCGAGGGCAAGCCATCCATCATAATGCCGATGCTCCTCATCGGACTGCTCACCGTGTTCGAGATTATACACGAACGCCGCGACGAGCGCACAGGCGTGAAAACAGGCTGCCACAGCTACCGCCAGTCGCTCAGGGCAAGCATATTCACCACCGCCTTCCTCATCTTGGTGATACTGCTCACCGCGCAGTTCTCCGGCGGACAGTTCATTTACTTCCAGTTCTGACAGACAGATGAAAAAACTGATAATCTGGCTGGCCGCCATAATCGGAATCGTGATTGCCGTCGACGTCCTCTTCGGCATCGCCGCCCGCGCCTACATCGACCGCTTCCACCTCAAGGGCGACTACCGCTCGGTCGACCACATCGTCAACGACACCACCGACCGGCTCGTCGTGATCGGCTCCTCCGTAGCCCTGAACTCCATCGACACCGGCACGCTGTCCGACTCCCTGCACATAAAAGCCTACAACGCCGGCTGCAACGGCCAGGACTTCCCCTACCTCCTCTCGCTGATGGAGATTATCGCCGGACGCGAGGACCTCGACACCGTCATCCTCGGCTTCACCGAATCCAGCCTGACAGGAACGGGACTCGGCTCGCGCTACAACTTCCTGATTCCCTACTACCACAGGGGCTTCGACGGCATCGACGAGCGCCTCGAGGGCGGCTCGGCCTTCGAAAGACTCATGCTGCGCTCCTCGCTCTACCGCTACAACACCATCTGGTTCCGCATCCTCCTGTACTCCTTCTTCGAGCCCGGAATACCCAGCGGCAACGGATTCATCGCCAAAGACATACCGTCCGCATTCCCGAACCAATACCGTGTGGAGGCCCGCGACGCCGTCACTCCCGAGCGCGCGCAGGAATTCGACGCATTCGTCCGCCTGTGCCGCGACAACGGCATCAGACTCATCGTCTGCATCCCCCCGCAGTACGAGCTGCCCGCCGAGCCTACGCCCGTCGAGGAATTTCTGTGTGAACGCGCCGCAACGGGCGACTTCGAGCTGTGGCTCGACAACTCGTCGACTCCCCTGTCGGCCGACAGCACAATGTTCTACGACCCCGTCCACCTCAACTACGCAGGCGCTGAAATATACACCGACACCGTAATAAACCGACTCTCCCGTCCGAATGAAAATTAGAATACTCTCCCTTCTCCTTGCCGCAGCCGCTCTGCTGACCGGCTGCGACTCCGAACTCGACAAAAGGACAACCCTCAGCTTCATAGGCGATTCCATAATAGCGCGCTGGGACCTGCAGGACTCTTTCAGCTCTCTGATAACCTACAACCTCGGGCAATCGGGAGCCGGAATAAGCTACATCGAAAGCTACGCCGGACGCCTCGGCGGCCGCAACATCGTCGTGATGACAGGCACCAACGACAATACCCTCATGGCCGCGCCCGACTCCCGCCGGGCCTACGCCGAACGCTACGTCGCAGCCCTGGAGGCCACCGGTGCTGCCCACATCTACCTCTACGAAGTCCTCCCCCGCGGCTTCCACAACGACAGACCGGGCACAAACGACGACATACGCGCCTTCAACGCCGAAGTGCGCCGCCTCGTCGACGGACGATCCGACATCGACTACATCGACGTCTACAGCCTGTTCCTCGGCGACGACGCCAAGATATACTCCGAATACTACAACGACGGCCTTCACCTGAGTCCGCAAGGCTACGAAGTCCTTACCTCACGACTATTCAGATTCCTATGAAAAAGACACTCCTCACGCTCATACTCGCCCTCGTCGCCCTTACCGCAAGCGCGCGCTTCTCGGCAGGCATTCGCGACAGCCGCTACGTCTACGGCTCCTACATACCCCTGCCCGGCCTCTCCGTAGGCCTCAACCACAGCCTCTACTCCGAGAAAGCCGGCTTCCAGCGCGTAGGCCTGCACGTGGGCTACGGCATGGACTTCGCCAAGGGCTTCCACTGGCACGCAACAGCCCACGCCGCAACTACATGGAACGGCAACTATCAGCTCGTCGACGCCGACATCACCATGGCATACACCTACCGCCGCCTCGGACTCAAGGCCGGCATACAGCCACGCTACGACTCCGGCCTCGGCTACACCACCTGCTGGCAGGCAGGAGCCTCGCTGCGCATCGTAAAGCAGATTTCGATACTTGCGGCCTACACCACCATCCCCGAGTTCCGCATGAGCGAGAAGAGGCTGCGTGGCGGCTTCAGCTTCAACGTGGCGAATCTCACCGTCACCCCCGAGCTGTCCGTAAGCCTCGACCGCAGCACCCGCTTCAAGAACCTGCGCGTCCTCATGTCCATGAACTATAACTTCTGACACCTACCGAAGGCCGACAGCAATTTCCCCGTCGGCGATTACTTCGAGACCGAGGACACCGCAACCGCCCCTGACATAAACAAACAGAAGCCCGCACGCGGACTCGAGACAAAAGCTAACACTTTTCAGTAAAAGTTTTTTTTGCAATTTCAAAAATATATCTAACTTTGTAGCCACAGAGCCAAAATCTCTGTAAAAGACATTAAAAGCGTTTATCCGCGCTGATTCTTGACACTTCGGAATTCTCGCAAAATTTCATAATAAAGTCAAGGATTGAGCAACGGTAGATGTCCCGTGGATATGTAATTATCCTGCATTCGGCACGATATTTCGGGAGAAATACCGCCGGACGCACTGATTGCATATACAGGCGTGGGCTTCTGCGTTGCCGTCCGACTTTATTAGGGCAATGCGAGAAGCCTCGAAGTGTAGGACGGTAACAGATACAGATTCCTACGCTTTTTTATTTCCACAAACCAATCACCGACGAGGGGAAGACCGAGGCAAAAAACTGTACCGACAGCGGCAATGGAACTTAAGGACGGAACCCTACTGCAGGGAGGCAAATACCGGATCGTACACAAGCTCGGGCAAGGCGGATTCGGAATCTCATACCTGGCTTTGCAATCCGGTCTGAACCGCAAGGTCGCAATCAAGGAGTTCTTCATACTCAAGCAGACCCAACGGCTTGCCGACGGCAGAAACATCGTCAATCCGACGCCTGAAGCTCAGGATTTTTTCTCCACCTTCCTGAAAAAATTCATAAAGGAAGCTCGCACAGTCGCACGGCTGGAACATCCCGGAATCATACCTATCCACGATATATTCAGCGAAAACGGAACGGCATACTATGTGATGGAATATATCGAAGGCGGCTCGCTGCAGGACGCTGTCATCTGTCGGAAGAAACCTTTTGCCGAAGACGAGGCAATCGGAATAATACGCAAAGTGGCAGTGGCTCTAGACTACGTGCACTCGCAGAATGTACTTCATCTCGACCTCAAGCCCGACAACATCATGATGCGGCCTTCCGGCGAGCCCGTCCTGATAGATTTCGGCATTTCAAAGCATTACGATAAAGCAGGCCGCCAGACAACCAATACTCTCGGAGGCTACACCCCTGGGTTTTCGCCAATCGAACAATACGACGCAAACGCAATGGGCACTTTCAGTCCCGCAGTCGACGTATATTCCCTCGGAGCAACATTGTTCTATCTGCTTACCGGCGAACTACCGCCAGAGCCGATGGCATTGATGCAGAAAGGATTCCCCGGTATGGGCAACAGGGTCAGCGGACACACCGTCACGCTCTTGAAGAAAGCCATGAGTGTCCAACCCGAAAACCGCATGCAGACTATGGCCGGCTTTCTTGAACTTCCTGCCGAAGAATCCTCTCCGGCGGCTGTCGCCGACCCTGTCCGGGAGCCCGTCGCCGACGACAGGATGACATATCCGCGGGCTCTCATCGAGCGCCTAGCCGAAAGCAAAGAATACAAGGAAGCATATCGTATGTGTCTAGCAAACATCTCCCGGGGATTCGACGTGGATTACAGCGAGAGCAAGAGCGTGGAGCTTATGGAAATTATTAAGCGAGGCAAGCCCAAGGACATCATGTTCGAGGTTCTGCTGGTGGCTTTCTGCGCTCTTGTCGGTATTACACTTTTCATATTATACATCTTGATTTCCAAATAAACATGAATAAATCAGCCCTACAGCCCGGAGCAATTCTGAACTCGCGCTACACTGTGCTGAGAGTAATTGGCGTCGGCGGTTTCGGAATCGTCTACCTCTGTTGCGACAACAGCACAGGCAAGGAGGTAGCCGTCAAGGAACTGTACCGCGAAAAACTGTGCTCGCGACAGCCCGACGGCACTGTTCAGTGCCACAACGCCGAAGCCGCAAGCGAATTCAGTCGGCTTAAAGACAAATTCAGCCGCGAGGCCTCACTGCTCCTCGGCCTTGACCATCCCGGCATTGTGCATGTGACCGACTCTTTCTGCACGAACAATACGTGTTACTATGTTATGGATTACATCGAGGGCACCTCGATGGAAAAGATGACCGACGGTCGTCCGCTTTCCGAAGACAATGCTTTCGGCATTATCCGTCAGATTGCATCGGCCCTGCAATATCTTCATTCCCGCAACATACTTCATCTCGACCTCAAGCCGGCCAACATAATCATCAGCCCCGACGGCCACGCCACCATCATCGATTTCGGCGAAGCAACCGACATCTCCGGAACACAGAATAAGAAAAAC
This sequence comes from Muribaculaceae bacterium, assembly GCA_029059965.1. Lineage (GTDB taxonomy): Bacteria > Bacteroidota > Bacteroidia > Bacteroidales > Muribaculaceae > CAG-873. Next base: position 7,118 of record JAIDUY010000282.1, on the reverse strand, counting down.
GACGGAGTAGCCATCAGTTCGGGATTCGCCGCCTTGGAGCAATATCGGCCGGACAGCAGTCTGTCGGGCGCCGCAGACATATATGCTCTGGGGGCAACTTACTATACCATGCTCACCGGCAAGGTGCCTCCGGTGGCAACTGAGCTGGTATCGCGTGCCATGTCGTCACGAATAGTCGAGGAAATGAGCCAGAGAGCGAAATGGGCCATAACACAGGCCATGCAGACCGAAGCATCCGGCCGCCCCGACGCAGACCGCTTCCTGAAAATGGCCGACAGAAGTATTCCCATGGAAGACCTTGTCGAATCGCTCGACGACGAAACGGCCTCCGAAAAGCTGAAATCGTTCACGAACGATTTCAGCACTAAATCTAAATCGGCATGGCGCAACTATCCCATGACTGTCGTTAGTGCCGGCATTCTCGTATTGCTCCTGCTTGTCACAGTGGGCGTGCGTCAAGGCTGGCTCGTGCCCGACAGCGACAGCGTGCTCACCCCTGCCGCCATTATGGATAATGACCGCCTTCTTCCGGAAGACGACTGCCACGCAAGCGAACTGCGCGAACTTATCCATAAAACCAATACCCGTTCGGGAACTAAATTCAGCCCTACAACAAGACTCAGAGTCAATGGCGACACACTGACGCTCAGCATATATCTGACGAAAAAATCGTCCGCCACCTTCAACAGCCTTCGGAGTGCTCCGACTTCTGCCATAGCCCGCAACCTGGCCGCCACAAGCGATTTGTACTCCGACATAATGAATCTGACGCGCGACAACGGACTCAAGCTGCGTACCGAGTACATCTACATCCCCGACGGCACCAAAATAACTACCAATCAGCCATGGGCACCCCTCGACCCCTCCGACGAACAGGCTTTCAAAGATTTCCACGCTAACTTTCTTGCATATCGTAACATACGGCATGGCTCCCGTCTAGCATTGGTTGAGCCAATGCCATTCGATGGCAAGAACCTGTATTATTTCACCGAGAATATGACACAGTTCAATGAGCTCAGTTTATTTCCGGCCATAGCCATGTCCGACAGCCACTACCGCAACATATCCGGCGTCAATAGAATCATCGAGAAGAACAAACTCCGTCTTATTCTCGAACATGGAGAGGACCGCAACCAAAGAATCTCACGCCCAATACCATTCGAACTTAATTATCAATAAAACGCAGCCCATGAACATTCAAAATCTTAGTCAACGAGAAAAGAACTTTCTCCTGTACTGCATTTTCCGGACTAATTTCCCGGAGTATAAGGCTGTATGCGACACACTTGATTTCAATTTCGAAGTAGGCCTGGCCAAATACAATTGCTCTTTGAGCCTAATAGATAATACGCTGGCCATCGTTCGTCAATATAAATCATATACGGGAAGAGGAAATCCCTCATTATTAGAGGTTCTCTACCTGACAATTTCCGACTTGAAGCATAAAAAAGCCCTTTCGGAAATACGTGAGACACTGACCGATGAGTTCAACAGCCTCACTCAGGAGAAGGCGGAATTCTATGCCTCGCGAATCAAAAAGAGCGAAGGCATGGACGCACCCAAAGAATATCAGTTCAAGCCCTCGGAAGTCCACAGAACCCGTAAGAAAGAATCGAAATCAACGGCTTTCGCAGTTGGCGCATCGATAGCCGTACCCGTGATAATCTTCTGGGCTGCGATGGCCAATCTCAATATGACCGCGCACAGCGCTGATTCTCCGACGATTACCGACAACACAGCTTTCTTCTGTTCGAAAGAACCTCAGACCGGCATGTATGGCATTCAGGATTCTCTCGGCAACTGGAGCGCAAGGCCGAAGTGGAGCGAGGTGTCGCCGCTTGGATTTGGCTTCTTCGCCGCGGGCGATTCCATCATCGACAATCGCGGGACAGTGCTCCTGTCCGGCGCATCAGACATCAGCCGCAGCAACTCTTTGGGAGATAAAGCCATCGCCTTCCGTGCCGGCTTCGGCAATTATGGCTATGTCACCCGCAGCGGAAAACTGTTCGCGCCCGAATACGACTATATCCGCTATATAGGCGACGGCCGCATAGAGCTCAACAAGAACGGGCACGCCACAATTGTAGACAGCGAAGGCAATGCCGCCAACGACTCCTGGAGCCGCAGCTACCGCATGCTTGCCGGGCGCGAGACGATGTTCAGCATAATCCTCACGATTGCCTCTATCATCCCCTTTGTCCTCTACTTCATCGAGAAACGAAGACTGCGAAAGAGGCAGTCTGCCGCCACGTAAAAAAACTCCGGCCGTGGGGTCGGAGTTGTGGGGGACAGCCGGAGCTGCGGGATGTCTTTTCAGCAAACCGGTTTCTTTTCCCGGCGGAAGCGGTCTAACGCCTCGGAGGCCGGGATGCGACAGGGATCGCCGTTCGGAGCGGCGACCACGACGGGATGTTCCTTGCTGGCCTTGTTGATGTAAAGGCGCTCGATAGTAAGGTCAAAGCCCTGACGGAGTCTTTCCAGGCGTGGTGCCTTCATTACTTTGTTCATTGAATAGCTTGGATCTTTTTATACGTGTCATGGTTTATTATACCCTCGGAAGCGGCAACGATTTCGAGGAGTCCCTGCGAATTGTCGACAATGGTCCACAGGTCGACGGCAGGCATGAAGATATCGAAGAGGTTCTTTATTCCCTGGCGGTAGCGGCGCTCGACGATGTGCGCGGGGATGTCGTGGCCGCCTTCGGCCACACGCCGAGCCACACGCTCGCGGGCGAGCGCCACGCTGCATAGCCACACATAGATGAGTTCGACCACATATCCGAGCTTGTGAGCCTTCTCGACCAATGCGCGGTAGGAGCGCGTGGCGAGTGTAGTTTCTATGGCGAAGGTCATGCGCTGAGCCAGCAGCTTGTCGATGCGCTTGAGCATGATGCGCCCGGCGTCGATGGCCACATGACCCGGCGACAGGGGTGACAGGCCGTGCGCAATCTCGTCGGCGTTGACGAAGTTGCTGCACCCGAAAATCTCGGGGAGAACGGTAAAGGAAGCTGTTGTCTTGCCCGCCCCGTTACATCCGGCGATTATAAAAAGCTTTGGCGCGTCCATGATTGGGAATATCGGTGTACAAATATAACACTTTGACGCGGCAAAAAGTGCACGGTTATGCTTTTTTAAAGAATAGACGGCGCACACGCGAGCGCATATTCTGCAGTATCGGGCTCGGAGCGGTCGCAAGGTCAGACGCCAGGGGGTCGGTGAACGATGTCAGCGACGGGCTCTCGCCGAACTGTTCGGGATAGATGACCATCAGGTTGTTACGCGAAAAATAGCGCTGCAGGAAGATGGGCAGCTCGCTCATCTCGGCGCGGTAGGACACCGACTGCGCGCGGGCGCCGACAACCACCAGCAGGTCGTCGTCAAGAATCTTGTTGGCCAGCAGAATAAAGTCGTCCCAGCCCTCGACAGTGGCGAATTCGCAGCGCACACCGTAGTTCTCGGTGTAGAGCACGCCGCGAATCAGCGGCTGGATGTCGGGGCGGCAGTGGAATATGATGCGGCAACCTACCTGACGCGTCAGGCGGGCAACGGCACGCACCCAGCGGCTGAATCCGGTCTCGTACTGGGCATCCTCGGGCACCCATACCACTATGCGGGTCAGCGTATTGGCTGGAATGAAGCAGCGGGCAATCAGCAACATGCGGTTGGTGGAGCGCAGCAGTTGCTCGACCTTGGCGCCGAAGAAAGAGTCGATGACGGTCGAACGGCGGTGCATGCCCAAGAGCACTTCGGTGATATCGCGCTCCTCGATGGCGTTGAGCACGCCGGTGACGGTGTTGAGGTCGTAGCGGTCGAGCACCTTGAGCTCGACATCGGCCGAGGCGGCGGCGCGCTGGGCGGCCTCGAGCGAGTGGCGCGACACGGCCTTGGCCGTCGTCGAGTTATCGTTGCGCACATGCAGGGCGTAGAAACTGTGGCGCCCGCGGTCGTTGCGCATCAGCATGGCCATCTCCACCAGCGAGGGCGCCGTCACGGGATTGGCGATGGGTATCAGCGTGTTGTTGACGCGTGTGCGGCGTATCACGCCGTCGGCGTCGTCGGACATCATGCGCACCTTCAGGCGAGCGGCGGCGCCGGCGGTGATGATGGGGGCCAGGGCGCAGGTAATCATGATGACCACGATGGTGCTGTTGAGGACGAGCTCGTCGAACATTCCGAGATGGTAGCCCACGTTGACCACAGCGAGAGCCACTGCCGTATGGGCCGCCGTAAGACCGAACATGACGTTGCGGCTGTTGGAGTCCATATGCGCCTGCTTCTGGGCGATATAGGCCGGCAGCCACTTCGACCCGAGCGCCACCGCCAGCATGACGGCACTCACACCCAGAGTGTCGGCATTGGCTATCACTCTGAGATTTATCATCATACCCACGCCGATGACGAAGTATGGAATGCAGATGGGGTTGCCGACGAACTCTATGGAGCTCATAAGCGGCGAGGCCACGGGCACATAGCGGTTCAGCACCAGACCGGCGAAGAAGGCGCCCAGCACGGGCTCAAGGCCGATGAGCTGGGCGCTCACCGAAGCAAGGAAGACCATTGCCAGCACGAATACGTACTGTATGACCTTGTCGGAATAGTGCTTGAAGAACAGGCGTGTGAGCCTCGGCAGTATGTAGAGCAGCGCCACCGCCCACAGCGCCATGCGCAGCGTGAGCAACAGCAGACGCAGCGGCACGAAGTGCCCCTCGCGGGCGACATCCACTGCCGCGGCCAGCACAAGGAGGGCGCCGATGACGGCGATGATGGTTCCGACGATGGCCACGAGGACGGCCGGAGCCTTGGTGATGCCCATACGCGCGGCCACGGGATAGGCCAGCAGCGTGTGCGAGGCATACATGGCGCCCAGGAGCATGGACGTGGTCCAGTCGAGGTGCAGCACATAGACGCTGGTCAGAAGTCCCGCCACAAGCGGCACCAGCAGCGTCAGCAGGCCGAAGAAGAGTCCGCGGCGCAGATTCAGCCGCAGATGGAACATATCTATCTCCAGTCCCGCCAGAAACATGAGGTACAGCAGACCCACCTGCCCGAAGACGGCGAACGACGAGTCGTTGGCAAGCACGTTGAAGCCATACGGGCCTATGACCACGCCGGCCACAATCATGCCTATGATGTGGGGAATCTTGAGTCGGTTGAGGATGAGGGGCGCGAGCAGAATGATTGCCAGCACGACCAGAAATATCTGGACAGGCTGGGTCACAAGGGGCTGCGCGAGGGGAATCATGTCAGCGGCGGCTGATGATATGACGGGCAATCTGAACCGCGTTCAGGGCTGCTCCCTTGCGGATCTGGTCGGCCACGGTCCAGAAGGTCAGGCCGCAGGGATCGGCAAGGTCACGGCGTATGCGGCCGACGTAGACGGGGTCGGTGCCCGACACCTCCAGAGGCATCGGATAGGAAGCGGGCTCGTGGCCGTCCATCAGCACCACGCCCGGGGCCGAGGCAAAGGCCTCGCGCGCCTGCTCGACGCTGACGGGCTGCTCCGTCGTGGCCCATATGGCCTCGCTGTGGGCACGGAGTACAGGCACACGCACGCAGGTGGCGCTGACATCCAGTCCGGGAGCGTGCATGATTTTCTTGGTCTCCTGATTCATCTTCATCTCCTCGCGGGTGTAGTCGTTGTCGGTGAAGACGTCGATGTGCGGAATGAGGTTATAGGCAAGCTGGGCGGCGAAACGCGACACCTGAGGCTCCTCGCCGTTGACAATCTGCGCCGTCTGTTGGCGCAGCTCTTCCATGGCGGCCGCACCGGCGCCGCTGGCAGCCTGGTATGTGGCCACGTGCACGCGGCGTATGGGAGAGATGCGGTGTATGGGATTCAGCGCCACAACCATCTGGATTGTGGTGCAGTTGGGGTTGGCTATGATGCGGCGGGGTGCGTTCAGGGCATCGTCGCCGTTGACCTCGGGGACTACCAGAGGTACATCGGCATCCATGCGGAAGGCGCTCGAATTGTCAATCATGAGCGCGCCACCGGCCGTCATCATCTCCGCATAGCGGCGGCTGACATCGGCGCCTGCCGAAGTGAACACGAAGTCGAGGCCCTCGAAGTCGGCGGCATCCGCGCCGAGCTCGCGTACGGGCTCGGACATGCCTCCGCGCCAAGGATAGCGGCGGCCGGCACTGCGGGCACTGCCGAAAAGGCGAAGCTCCGACACGGGAAAGTCCGTATCGGCAAGCACCCTCATAAACTCCTGTCCTACTGCGCCCGAGGCGCCTACAATGGCTACTTTCATTCTATGCTGTTGCTGTTGAATTGTCCTTGATGTTAATTATGCGGGTCGGAGGAAAGCGCTCCCGTAATGCAAAATTAGAAAAAAATTCGCAAAGACAGCATCTCCGATGGCAAAAGTCGCGCATTCCGGCCTGTTTGCAATTCTTTTGCCCGATGATATACGAGGCGGGAGGACGCGAGGAAATTCGCCATTCAGGAGCATAAGTTGGCATATATAGCCTCTATACATTCTCTATGTGCAAAAAATAGCTTATCTTTGCGACGTTTTCAATTACGCTATGACTGCAATCGAAAAAGACTCTTTCTATAAGGCGCTGCAGGAACGCCGCCGCAGCGCCATCGACTTCGGCGAACTCGAAGGCTATTGCCTGTACTCCCACTTCAACACCGACAGCCTCGACAACGTGGCCTTCGCCCAGGAATTCGTCCTCGATGGCTCCTTGTTCGTGCTTCTGTCGCGTGGATGCGTCGCCTTGCGGCAGAACCACAATCTCTTCGAGATGAAAGGCCCGTCCTTCCTTGTCCTGCAGCCGGGCACCACCATCAGCGTGGGCGCCATAGATTCCGTCGAGGCCGAGATGCATATCCTCTACCTCACCCGCCCCTTCCTCCAGGGCCTCAACCTCACCCTCGGCGTCATGTCGGGACACGACGTAACCCTGCGCGACCGCCCCGAAATCGAACTCACCGACAAGGAACTGTCGCAGCAGCTGCGCTACATACACATCGTCAGCAACGTCCTGGCCGACGAATTCAACCCCTCGCTCAACCGCCACATCCTGTCGTCGCTCATTTCGTCGATGATATACCAGAAACGGGTCTTAGGATTCAAGCGGCTCGGAACCACCGTCAGCGAGACCGCCCAG
>JAIDUY010000281.1 GCA_029059965.1 Muribaculaceae bacterium | reverse complement strand
GGTCAGCCGGGGTTGCCGATGAAGCCCACAAGACGCGGAGCGGCGTCGGCGATGAGGGCGCGCCACGGCCTCGAGGCCATGTGGAAGGCAGCCTTGTCGGCGGGCGAAAAGGCGAACCATACGTTCAGGCAGGCACTTGCGATGACAATCCACAGAAAGGCACGGAACAGCGCGCCGAGGATTCGGTTCACCGCCCCGAGCTTCATGGCGCTGACGGTGGCATGGAGCAGCCTCGCCAGCAGAACCACAAGCACGAAAGCCACGACGAACACCAGCGCATAGCAGCAGCCGCGCCAGATGGTGGCATGTTCGGCCGAGGAGCTCACCAGAGCGTCGGCCACGTCGGCGCCGAAGAAACGGCAGGCCAGCACGGCCACGACGAAAGCGACCATAGTGCCCAGCTGCTTCACAAGCCCGGTCATGGCGCCTGTCACGAGAGCCACAGTCACGATGACGGCCAATATGATGTCTATTGCCATAAATGCGATATTGTTTCAGACTGCAAAGTTACGATTTTTTGCAATAAGTCGTAGTCCAAAACGCGGATATATGCGGAGGCAAATTTGATTCGACGGGAACGTAAGTCGGCCTCCTTGCCGGACGCCACGTTGCAGGGGATGGACTTGTCACGGCACACCTCCGCCGGAGGCTGCGGTGTGCCGTGTTACGATAAGTCGGCCTCCTTGCCGGAGGCCACGTTTGATGCACAACGTTCCTGTGAAGTGTGGTGCTGCCGCCTTAGCCGCGAAGCGGCGCAATTGTGTTTAACCCCATGTGGAGCTTGCGCAACATGGGGACTCGCAACTGACTAAACACGGTAAGCCTCGTAGAGGCGCTGTCGTGTATATCCTCATATGGGGCTGCACTCATTCCGCACGACATCGCGGCTCCGCCGCTTCTTTGCAGGAGGCCGCGTTGAGGCGGGGCGGATGCTCCGGGGAGCATCCCTACAGGCGGACACGAGGGGCGGGAATTTCGCGTTGAGACGGGGCCGGAGACGGGCAGATGCCCCAATTATGCATTACGTATTCTTAATTCTCAATTAACCCCGTCCCCGGCTCAGCGGACGCCGTAGACTCTGGTGTGGAGTTCGGTGCTGACGGGTTG
>JAIDUY010000280.1 GCA_029059965.1 Muribaculaceae bacterium | reverse complement strand
AATCCACTTTCCGTCGATACGGTCACGACCGCCTACGGCAAGACTTTCCGTCTGGTCAGTGTCCCCTTTTATCTTGTCGGACGCCTCGACCGTGTTGTCTACTGGCTGTCAGAACAGTTATGTCTGGGGTGTGGGGAGGAGGCGGAAGCTCAAGCGGTGCAGGGGGCAGGGGCCGTACTCGGCTATGGCGGCGCGGTGGGCGGCCGTGGGATAGCCTTTGTTGACATCCCAGCCGTAGACGGGGTACTGCTCGGCGGCGCGAGCCATGAACAGGTCGCGTTCGGTTTTGGCGAGTATGGACGCCGCGGCGATGTTGGCCAGGCGGCCGTCGCCCTTGACGAAGGTCTGCCAGGGTATATCGCCGTAGGGTATGAAGCGGTTGCCGTCGACAGCTACGGCTCCTGGCTGCGGCGACAGTTGAGCCAAGGCGCGGTGCATTGCCTCGATGGATGCCCGCAGTATATTCATGCTGTCGATTTCGGCGGCGCTGACGTCAGCTATGGCCCAGGCCACGGCGCGCTCCATGATGAGCTCGCGCAGCTCCATACGCCGTGCCTCGCTCAGCTTCTTGGAGTCGTTGACAAGCGGGTGGCTGAAGTCGTCGGGCAGGATGACAGCGGCGGCATAGACGGGGCCTGCCAGACATCCGCGTCCGGCCTCGTCGGTACCAGCCTCCATGCATCCCGGGCGGCTGCACGCGGGCAGGGGCTCGTGAGTCTTAGCAGACCTGGTCATAGTTGATTATGGCTTCGACAAGGTAGAGGGCAACGATGTCGCTGCGGCGTATTTCCATGTCGTCGTATTCGGGGTTGGCGCTGTGGAGCACGACCATCTCCGGGTCCTTGTGGCGGCGTACGAACTTGACGAGACGGTAGTCTTCGAGCACCACGACGTATATCTGTCCCCACGATATGGCGCCCGAGGCGTTGACGTTGCGGATGGATATGTAGCTCCCGGGGTTGATTTTGGGCTGCATGGAGTCGCCGGCCACACGGACGAGGGGATAGGCGGGGTCGACGCCCGGAAGATTGCAGTAGCCCACGATGCGTTCTTCGGTGAACATGCGGCTCAGGGGTATGCATCCTGCGGTGACGTCGATGTCGTAGACCGGCGCTCCGGCATGAACGCCGGTGTGCGCCGGAACTTCGGGCTGCTGGCGCGGGAAGGGTACGTCGTGCCCCGTCATCAGCCATTCCTTGCTTACGCCGAGGTTGACGACGAGGCGGTTGATGAACCCCTCGCTCGCCTCCTGCTTGCCTGTGAGGACGCGCGACAGGTAGCCCGGGTCGATGCCGCTGTGCTGGGCGAACCGGGCCTGATTGCTGCGCGACAGGCTTATGAGATAGCGGATACGGTCGGTGATAGTGGCCGTGGGTTCGGGGATTTCGGGTTGACAGGCGAAGTTTTCCATAAGCATTCCTTTCGTGTGCGCGGGCGCACGTGAGAGTGACATTGCAAAAATACAATTTTTATTTGTATTGTGCAATTTTATTGCTGCGATGCAGTTTTTTTGTTGCTTGGAGGCTATTCCCTTTGCTGTGCGCGTGGAATTTCGTATCTTTGCACGGATAACCATGACCAAAGGCAAAATATATCTTTTCCCGTCCTTTCTGGCTCCCGTGAGTCCTGATGATGTGCTGCCGCGCCGCAACACCGAGCTGTTGCGCGGTGTGCGCTATTTTGTGGTCGAGGAGCTCCGCACAGCCCGCCGCTTCCTCAAGGCCTGCGACCGCAGCATCGACATCGACTCGCTCCACTTCGAGGTTCTGAACGAGCACACCGCCCCCGAGGAGGTCTGTGCCATGCTCGCCCCTGCTCTCGAGGGCAATGACATCGGCGTCATCAGCGAGGCCGGATGCCCCGCCGTGGCCGACCCCGGCGCCGACCTTGTGGCCGCCGCTCAGCGCGCAGGCATCGAGGTGGTGCCCCTTGTGGGCCCGTCGAGCATTCTGATGTCGCTCATGGCCTCGGGCTTCAACGGACAGAATTTCGCCTTCCGCGGCTATCTGCCTGTCGACCAAAAGGCACGCACGGCTGCCATGCGCGACATGGAGCGCGCCATACGCCGCGACCGACAGACACAGATTTTCATCGAGACTCCCTACCGCAACAGGCGTCTTATAGGCGACCTCTGCTCCACCCTGCCCCAGGACATGCTCCTGTGTGTGGCCGAGGATATTACCGGCCCTGCCCAAAGCATACGAACACGCTCGCTGGCCCAATGGCGTGCCATCGACGAGCCTGTCGACAAACGACCTGCCATTTTCCTGCTGTATATCTGAAGCCATGACCCGCCGCCGACAAAAACTACAGCGTGAAGCTTTCTTCCGCGACCATCCTGCCCTGTTCGAGCTGGCGGACAACGGAGCTACCGAGGCCGAGCCTCTGCAGCCTCTTGGCGAGGCTGCCGTGGAACGCCCCGAGCATCTGCGCTTCATAAGCTTCGGCAGCGGCAGCAGCGGCAACTGCTCCTATATCGGCACACCGCGCTGCGGTCTGCTCCTCGACGCGGGCGTGGACAACAACCGCGTCCTTGCCGAGCTCGCCAACAACGCCATCGACCCCGCCACAATAGCCGGAATACTGCTGACGCACGACCACAGCGACCATGTGCGATTCGCCTACGCCATCCTGCGCCGATACCGCCATATGAAGCTCTTCGCCACGCCCAAGGCCATGGCCGGACTGCTGCGTCGCCACAGCATGAGCCGACGCATCAAGGACTATCACCAGCCTGTCTACAAGGAATTTCCCTTCACGGTGGGCCCGTTCACCATAACCCCCTTCGAGACAAGCCACGACGGCACCGACAACGCCGGCTACGCCATCACGGGCCTCGGCACCAGCTTCGTGCTCGCCACCGACACCGGCACCATTACCTCGCGCGCCGACTTCTACATCCGTCAGGCCGAGCACCTTATGATAGAGGCCGACTACGACGCCCATATGCTCCGCACCGGGCCCTATCCCGAGCGCCTCAAGGCACGCATAGCCTCGACCATAGGCCACCTCGACAATGCCGATACGGCGCGCTATCTGGCCTCCGTGGCGAGTTCCGGCAAGCTCCGCACCGTCTTCCTGTGCCACCTGAGCCATATCAACAACACGCCCGCCCTGGCGCTGCGTACCGTGCGCGATGCCCTCGAGCAGGCCGGACTCCGCGTCACCGACGGCGCCGCTCCCGCCGCCGACCCGCGCCTGAGGCTCTCGGTACTCCCCCGCCTCGAATCGTCGCTCATGTCCGTGCTCGCACCCGCGGCCGATGTAACAAAACAAACTTGAAATCTGTTATTAGCATACAATAGCATAGAATACGATGAAAATCCATAATTTTGCCGAAACACCCTCGCTGGTAAGCCAGTACCTCAGCGAAATGCGCGACACCTCCATGCAGGCCGACCGTCTGCGCTTCCGCCGCAACCTCGAACGTATTGGTGAGATAATGGCCTATGAGCTCAGCAAGACGCTGAACTACAAGGCGGTTTCCGTCAAGACCCCGCTCGGTGTCGACGCCGTGTGCGACGAAATCGACCATAAGCTCGTGCTCGCCACAATCTTCCGCGCAGGCGTGCCCTTCCATCAGGGCTTCCTCCGCTACTTCGACGATGCCGAGAATGCTTTCGTGTCGGCATACCGCAAGTACAAGGAAAAGGAGAATTTCGACATTTGCATCGAATACCTCGCCTCGCCCCGTCTCGACGGCAAGACGCTCGTGCTCTGCGACCCTATGCTCGCAACAGGAGCCTCCATGGAGCTGAGCTACCGCGCCCTGCTCACCAAGGGAAGCCCCGCCAAGGTGCACATCGCTTCGGTCATCGCATCGCAGCACGCCGTGGACTACATGAACTCCGTGCTCCCCGAGGACGCCGAGCTGTGGGTGGGTGTGATTGACGAGAAAATCAACGCACACAGCTACATCGTGCCCGGTCTGGGCGATGCCGGCGACCTTGCCTACGGAACCAAGGAATGACAGTCCCCGAACGGCTTGAGCGCACTGCCCTGCTCGCAGGCGAGGCCATGATGGCACGGCTGGCGGCGACAAGGGTGCTCGTGTTCGGTGTCGGCGGTGTCGGCTCCTGGTGCGTCGAGGCGCTCGCCCGCACGGGTGTGGGACATATCACCATTGTCGATTCCGACTGCGTGGCCGAGAGCAACATAAACCGCCAGATGCCGGCGCTGGTCTCGACCGTAGGACGCCCCAAGGTAGAGGTGATGGCCGAGCGCATAGCCGATATTAACCCCGACTGCAGGGTCACAGCCCTGCCCTTCCGCTATACGCCCGAGACTGCCGATACATTCGGCATCGAGACCTTCGACTACGTCATCGACGCCATCGACAGCCTGGCTGACAAGGCCGACCTTATTCTGCGCTGCACCGACCCGTCGACGGCGCCAAGGCACGCCTTCTTCTCGTCGATGGGCGCCGCCCGTAAAATCAATCCCGACAAGGTCGCCGTGGCCGAATTCTGGCAGGTCGATGGCTGCCCGCTGGCTCGCGCGCTGCGCACGCGCTTCCGCCGCTCCTCGGTCTTTCCACGTCGCAAATTCCGCTGCGTCTACAGCGCGGAGGCAGCACTTCCCCAGCCTGCCGACGCGCCGGCCAACGGCACTTTCGCCCATATCACGGCCATGTTCGGCCTGCGTCTGGCCGCACTTCTTACCGACGATATTTTCCGCGGTACACGCTGATTCGGAGCGAACTTTCGCTGCCGCCACGGTGTTTTCATATCAAAGACAGGCTTAGCCGTAAGCCCGCGGCGGGATTGAAATCCCACTTCTGAACAGGCCGCTGAAATCGCAGCCGACGCAGCCGAAAGCCGAACCCGTCAGGTGTGATTGTTATTTTAGATTTCCGAATTCCAGAAAAAGAACAAAGCAAGACGGCGGTTCCGTTACATGAGCGGAACCGCCGTCTTGCTTGTAGTATGTGGTGGAGGGGAGGATTATTCCTCGTCTTCGTCCTCTTCGCGCATGTTGTGGAATACGTTCTGCACGTCTTCGTCGTCTTCGAGCTTCTCGAGGAGCTTGTTCAGGCTCTCGCGCTGTTCGGGGGTGACGTCCTTGAGGTCGTTGGGGATGCGTACGAATTCCGAGCTGATGATTTCGAAATCGTTGTCCTCGAGGTACTTCTGAATGCTGGAGTAGCTTTCGAATGTGCCGTAGAGCACGATTTCCTCGTTGCCTTCCTCGTCTTCGTCATGGCCGAGTTCGTCCACACCGTAGTCGATGAGCTCGAGCTCGAGGTCGTCCAGGCCGATGCCTTCCTTGGGTTTGATTTTGAAGACGCACTTGTGGTCGAACAGGAAGGTCAGCGAACCCTGGGTGCCCAGCGAGCCGCCGTGCTTGTTGAAGTAGGAGCGCACGTTGGCCACGGTGCGGGTGTTGTTGTCGGTAGCGGCTTCGACAAAGATGGCGATGCCGAAGGGGCCGTATCCTTCGTAGGTGATTTCCTTGTAGTCGCTTGCGTCCTTTTCGGTAGCTTTCTTGATGGCGCGTTCAACGGTGTCCTTGGGCATGTTGGCGGCCTTGGCGTTCTGTACCAGCGCGCGCAGACGGGGGTTGGTGTCGGGGTCGGGACCGCCGGCCTTGGCGGCGATGGTGATTTCCTTGCCTATGCGCGTGAAGGTACGCGACATATTGCCCCAGCGTTTGAGTTTGCGGGCTTTGCGGTATTCAAATGCTCTTCCCATGAGTAGTGTATGGTTGTGGTATTGATTGATTTGCGTCAGTGGGCTTTCACCGGAGCTCGGCGCCGAAGGTGCGGCGGAGCGTTTCGGTGATTTTGCTCATGATTTTGTCTATGTACTTGTCCTGAAGTGTCTTTTCGTTGTCCTGGATGAGGATGCTGACTGCGTAGCTCTTCTTGCCGGCGGGCAGCTTGTCGCCTTCGTAGACGTCGAACAGCTCCACTCCGCGCAGCAGTTTGGGCTCGCAGCGGCGGATGGCTGCCTCGAGGTCGGCCATGGTGGTGCCTTTGTCGATCAGCAGCGAGAGGTCGCGCTTGACGGCCTGCGTCTTGGGCAGGGGAGTGAAGAGTGCCTGGTGGCGGGCGGTGAGTTTGGCGACGCGGTCCCAGTCGAGTTCGGCGAATGCCACGGGCACTTTGATGCCCGATGCGCGGCAGACGGCGGGAGCGACCATGCCGAAGGTGCCGAGGACGGTACCGCCCTTGACGGTGACGATTTCCATGCGGTCGGCGAAGATGGCGTCGGGCTCGGTGGCGCGGAAGGCTGCGGCTATGCCGGTGCGTGCCAGTATGTTGGCTACGGCGGCCTTGAGGTCGTAGGCTGTGGCTTCCTCGCGCTGGCGCAGCCAGTTGGCGCTGCGTGTGGCGCCGGTCATCCACATGGCGAGGCGCGAGCCTTCGCTGTAGGGTGCCAGAGGAGCTTCGGCGGTGGACTGAGCCGTGCCGTCGTAGGCGTAGACGTTGCCGAACTCGTAGAAGGCGAGGTCGGGGTTGCGTCGGTTGATGTTGTGAGCTATGCTCTCAAGGCCGCCGTAGAGCAGTGTCTGGCGCATCACGTTGAGCTCCTGGCTCAGCGGATTGAGCAGGCGCACGCAGCGTTCTTCGGGGAAGACGGCGTTGTCGGTGTAGTATGCCTGGGCGGTCAGGGAGTTGTTGAGTATTTCGGTGAATCCGGCGCCGCAGAGCTGTTCGCTGAGGGTGCGGCGCAGGTCGTCGGCGGCGTCGACGGCGGTCTTGAACGAGAGGCTGGCGTGGAGCTCGTCGCTCATGGCGATGTTGTTGTAGCCGTAGATGCGCAGAACGTCCTCGATGACGTCGCAGGGGCGGGTTACGTCCACGCGGTAGGTGGGCACGTCGATGCTCATGGCATCACCCTCGCTGCATACCTTGCATTCGAGCGAGGCGAGGATGGTGTCGACGGTGTCGCGGGGAATCTCGCGGCCGATAAGGCGCTCGAAGTCACCGAAGTTCATGTCGACGCGCGCGGGCAGCACGGGGGTGGGATAGACGTCGACGACATCGCCTGTTATGGTGCCACCGGCCATTTCCTTGACCAGCAGGGCGGCCATCATCAGGGCGTACATGCAGCCGTTGGGGTCGACGCCGCGCTCGAAGCGGAACGAGGAGTCGGTCGAGATGCCGTGACGGCGGGCGGTGCGGCGCACGCTGGTGCTGTTGAAGCAGGCGCTCTCGATGAAGATGTCGGTGGTGGTGTCGGTCACTCCCGAATTGAGTCCGCCGAAGACACCGGCCATGCAGCGTGCCTCGTTGGCGTCGCATATCATCAGGTCGGCGGCATCGAGCGTGCGCTCCACGCCGTCGAGTGTGGTGAACTTGGCTCCGGCGTCGGCGCGGCGCACCACGATGCGTCCGCCCTCGAGGGTCGAGGCGTCGAATGCGTGCAGCGGCTGGCCGAATGCGTGCAGGATGAAGTTGGTGATGTCGACGATGTTGTTGATGGGGTGCATGCCGATGGTGCTCAGATGTTTGCGCAGCCATTCGGGGCTTTCGGCAACCTTGACGCCGCGGATGGTGACACCGCAGTAGCGTGTGCAGCCGGCGTTGTCGCGCACCTCGACGTCGATGCCTTTGGCCGATGCGTCGTCAACGCGGAAGGCGGACGTGTCGGGGCGGTGTGCCGCGGTGGGTGCGCCGTGGCAGCTCAGATAGGCGGCCAGGTCGCGGGCCACGCCGTAGTGGCTGGCGGCGTCGATGCGGTTGGGGGTCAGGTCGACCTCGATGACATAGTCGTCGTCGATATTGTAGTACTCGGCGGCGGGACGGCCAATCATGGCTTCGGCCTCGGCCGGAAGGACGATGATGCCGTCGTGCGAATTGCCCACTCCGATTTCATCTTCGGCGCATATCATGCCGAGCGACTCGACGCCGCGGATTTTGGAACGCTTGATTTTGAAGCTCTCGCCGTCGGGGCTGTAGAGCGTGGTGCCCACGGTGGCCACCACAACGGTCTGTCCGGCAGCTACATTGGGGGCGCCGCAGACAATCTGGACGGGACCGTCGGCAAGACCGAGGTCGACAGTGGTGATGTGAAGGTGGTCGCTGTCGGGATGCTCGGCGCAGGTGAGTACCTTGCCGATGACAATTCCGGCCAGGCCTCCGCGGATGCTCTCCACCCGCTCGACACCCCCGGACTCCAGACCTATCGATGTAAGGGCAGCCGCCACTTCCTCCGGGGTGAGGGTAGTGTCGACATACTCCTTAAGCCATTTGTACGATATATTCATAGTACGTCTATCCTTTTACAGACCGCAAAGTTAGCATTTTTTTGCCAATTTTCCACGGCATTGCCGTATCTTTGCATCAAAAAAACGACTTATGCAAAAGCACCGTTCCGACAAGCGTCTCGCCGAACTGGCGGCGGCTCCTCATATTAGTGTTCTTTTCGTATGCCTCGGCAACATATGCCGCAGTCCGGCTGCCGAGGGCGTTCTCCGCGACATCGTCGACCGCAACGGCGCGCAGGACCGCTGGACAATAGATTCCGCCGGCACCGGCGACTATCACACCGGCGACCTCCCCGACCGCCGTATGCGCGTCCATGCCCGTATGCGGGGCCTTGAGCTGACTCATCATGCCCGTCAGGTACGCGAGGCCGACTTCGACGACTTTGACCTCATCATCCCCATGGATGCCTCCAACGAGCGCCATCTGCGCCGCATGGCACCCACGCCCGAAGCCGAATCGAAGATAATACCGATGATGGATTTCTGCACGATGGCGACGTGCTACGACTACGTCCCCGACCCCTACTACGAAGGCTCCGAAGGCTTCGAACTCGTCCTCGACCTCCTCGCCGACACCTGCTCCAATCTCTACACCACCCTGACCCCGCGTTAGGCCGTAGCCACCCGCGCCGCAAAGGCATTCATGCTCAGGCATACAGAGCGTGATAATGTGCTTCCAAAGTCCTCGGATGAGATAATGAGCATACGCCCCGCCTCGCACAGCCCGAAGTCGTGCCCCGAGGGCTTGAAGCGCTCGCCCATAGTCTCGTTGCTGATTAGAATTAACCTGCCTCCGAGCTCTTCGGCCTCGGCCCTGATGGCTTTTTCAGCAGGAGAAATGAAGGGCGAGACAAGCACACCGCCGTTGGCGGCGGTGTAGAGCCATAGCTGTCGCTTGTGTTCGCGGTCCGATGCACTGTCGGCGCGGTGCACCACCACCTGTTCCTTGAAAGGGTTGTCGAGCAGCTGCGGATTTCCATAGCCCGGGCACAGCTTTCCGCCGATTTCAAGATTTACACGTCTGAAAAAATCCGGATTCATCCGTCTCACCGCAAGCCTCCTCGGATTATCACGTATATAACGATAAAGCACATCCAGCGAGCGTGAAGGCTTTAGAATCTGGTCATTGAAGCCTTTGTCAAATACTTGTTCAACTCCTGACAGTCGGTCCACTTCGACTTTAAATCGCGCAATAATACGGCCTAAAATTTCCTCTGTTGGCTCTTGGATGAAGAGCAGGAAGTGGATATGGTCGGGCATGATTGCGTATTGGAGCACACGGGCCTCGGGCGTGGCGCGGGGAAAGCCCATGAGAGCTTGTTTGATGGCTGAGCCTGTGTGCGAAGCCTGGATGAAGCTGCTGCCGGCCTGTCCGGCGGGTATCAGCGGGCTGCCTTCCAACTTGCCGAAAGAGGGGCACCGAGGGCTTTTGTTGATTGTAATCATGTAGATACACCTTGAGGTGTAGTCGTGCCAGGGTGCTCGGTAGTTGGGCATGGGGTTGTTTTTTTTCGCTGAAGCTCAAAGCTGGAACAAAAGGTTTTGTGGGAGCGCCGAGGCTCAAGGCTGGAACAAAAGGTTTTGTGGGAGCGCGCTGAGGCTCAAGGCAGGAACAAAAGGTTTTGTGGGAGCGCTGAGCTTTAGCGAGGTTCAATTAGAAGGTCACCAGGCCGCGGGTGCCGCGGTCGAGGGTGCGGTAGCCGACGGCTTCGTGGATGTGGAGCGGGCGGATGGTGTCGCTGCCGTCGAGGTCGGCGATTGTGCGCGCTACCTTGAGGATGCGGTCGTAGGCGCGGGCGCTCATGTCGTACTTGGTCATGGCCTTGCGCAGTATGGCCGTGCTTTCGGCATCGAGGCTGCAGTATTTTTCCATCAGCCGCGGCGTAATCTGTGCGTTGCAGTGCACGCCGGGTGCGTCGGCGTAGCGGCGTGCCTGGAGCTCGCGAGCCGCTATGACACGGGCGCGGATGGCCTCGCTGGTCTCGCCTTCGGGGCGTCCTGCGAGTTGCTCGAATTCGACGGGCATAATCTCTACCTGAAGGTCGATGCGGTCCAGCAAGGGACCCGATATGCGGTTCATGTACTTGTTGACGGCCCCCGGAGGACATGTGCAGGGTCGGGTAGGGTGGCCGTAATATCCGCAGGGACAGGGGTTCATGCTCGCCACGAGCATAAAGCCTGCGGGATAGTCTATCTGATAGCGGGCGCGCGACACGCTGATATGGCGGTCTTCGAGGGGCTGGCGGAGCACTTCGAGTACCTGCCGCGGGAACTCCGGAAATTCGTCCAGAAACAGTATGCCATTGTGAGCCAGCGATATTTCGCCGGGCATGGGCACCGTACCGCCGCCGACCATGGCCACAGGGCTGACGGTATGGTGCGGCGACCGGAAGGGACGCACGGTCATCAGGCGCGAGCCTCGCGGAAGCTTGCCGGCCACGGAGTGTATTTTAGTGGTTTCAAGGGCTTCGCCGAGGCTCAGCGGAGGCATGATTGTGGGCAGTCGCTTGGCCATCATGCTCTTGCCGGAGCCTGGAGGGCCGACAAGGAGTATATTGTGGCCGCCGGCGCAGGCCACCTCGAAAGCGCGCTTTACGTTTTCCTGACCGCGCACCTCGCGGAAATCCATGTCGTAGACCGACGCCGCGCGAGCAAACTCCGCGCGGGTGTCGACGACCGTTGGCTCGACTCCGCCCCTGCCGCTGAGCAGGTCGGCGACCTGGCGCAGATTCTCTACGCCGTAGACCTCGAGATTGTTGACCACAGCGGCCTCGCAGGCATTGGCCTTGGGCACGATGATGCCCTTGAAGCCATGGGCTCTTGCCTCGATGGCCATGGGCAGGATGCCGCGCACGGGCAGCACGCTGCCGTCGAGCGACAGCTCGCCCATTATCATATAGCGCTCCAGCTCGGGCGCCTTGATTTGTTCCGAGCCGACCATGATGGACACGGCGATAGGCAGGTCGTAGGCCGCGCCTTCCTTCTTGACATCGGCGGGCGACAGATTGATTACCACGCTCGCGCGTCCGGTGCTGTAGCCACTCTGTGTCAGAGCCGAGCGGACACGCTCGTGACTCTCTTTGACGGCGGTGTCGGGCAGGCCGACGATACAGTACTGTATGCCTTTCGAGACGGCTGTCTCGACGGTGACTACTATGGCATTGATGCCTTGGACGGCGGCGGCATATGACTTGACGAGCATGGCTGAGGTTTAGCGGTTGAGGTGGGACATGACGAAGGCTTCCGCCTCGCCGGCCGAGCGTCCGCGGTGCAGCTGCACGCCTGCGGAATCGCAGACAACGAAGTAGGGCACTGCCGGAATGCCGAGACGGTCGAGGCCGCGTGCCGCTACGCCTCCCGCCCCCCAGGCCTGCGTCCACGTGGCGGTGTCGCGGCGTGTCGAGCGCTTCCATTCCATCGTGTCGGCGTCGACCGATACTTCGAGGATTGCCAGACGGCGGCCGCCTTCGGAAGAAAGGTGCCTGAGCATGGGCACGATGCTGTCGCCGCGGTCGGAGCGGTTGTTGTCGACGGCTATTATGCTGAGCCGGCTGTCGGAAGGACGGAATGTGCGCAGGCTGTCGCGCCTGTCGAGGTAGGGGAAGGGGAGTACGGGGCCCGATGCCGAAGCCACCACAAGGCGCTGCAGCAGGTAGTTGAAGCCGTCGGTGATGGCGGCCGGACGTGCGGCGGGTTCAATGAGCTGCATCAGCGAGTCGGCGCCCGCGGGGTCGGCCGCGGCATCGTAGTCGCCAAGGAGAATAAGGGTTGATTCGAGGCGGTCGGGATGATTGCCTATGTATTCGGCAATG
>JAIDUY010000028.1 GCA_029059965.1 Muribaculaceae bacterium | reverse complement strand
CGACGATTTCGACCCCTCGCGCCCCGTCATCGTAAATCTCTACAGCCCGCACCGCTCCTTCCCCGTCATCAACCTCGACCTCGTACCCGGCGAGACGCAGTACGAACTCGTGGAAGTGGACGGCCCCCAGCCCTGGTGGAAGATAGCCGGCGAAATAGCCCTTGCCGGCGCGTCGGTGCTCGCCCTTGTGGGACTCTACTTCGGCCTCGAGGCCATCTACAGCCGTATTCCCAACCTGTTTGCCTAATCCTCAATAGCGATGTCATACATACTGTTCTACAATCTGGTGATGCCCGTGCTCTACACCATGTGCGTGCTCACCTTCATACTCTTCGCCTACGACAAGCACTGCGCCGCCTTCAACAAGTGGCGCATCCCCGAGTGGGTGCTCATCATCTGTTCTATCGCGGCGGGAGCATTCGGCGCACTCTGCGCCATGGTGCTCTTCAACCACAAGACTTCAAAGCCGCTGTTCTACATCGCCGTGCCCATCCTGCTTTTCGTGCAGATTCTTGTGGCCGTAGGACTGCTCACTCTCCTCTGACGACATGCACAATCAGCTCAAAGGAATCCTTGCAGGTGCCTATATCCTGTTGATAGTCCTGCTCCTGCTCACCACTTGCCGCCACCATCGCGGCAATCCCGACGAGGTGGGCGAGGACGGCGATATCAAGATTACCATGTTCTGGGATTTTCCGGGAGATGTCGACCTGCACGTCGATCAGCCCAACGGCAACGAACTGAGTTTCATGAATATGGATGATTCAGCCAACCGTGGCGGCGTGCTCGACGTCGACGACCGCACCGGCGGCCGCGGCTCGGCCGAGAATGCCTACTGGCGCGACCCGATGGAGGGCCGCTACAGGGTGCGGGTGGTCTACTACCGCGCCGACGACGAGGCTCCCGACGGTGGTCCCGTGCGCGTGGTTGTGAAAATCAACGGCCGCTCAACCGAGTACAACATCGAGCTCCACAACGCCCAAGACGACATCCCTGTCACTACGTTTAACTATTCCCGCCGGGGCACTGCCACCCGCCCGGGACAAAATGATACTGCACAATGAACGACAGAATGAAAGCCACACTTGCAGGCGCCTTTATCCTGCTGATAGTACTCCTCCTGCTTAGCAAGTGTTCCTCGTGCAGGCACCAGCCCGAACCCGAGCCGGAGCCTCCCGTGATTGTAGAAGAGGAGGTAGTGGAACCGGAACCCGAACCGGAACCCGAACCGCCCGTCGACGAAGAGAATATAGGCGGCTACGGAGACCTCAAGATAGTTCTCACGTGGGAATTCCCCGGCGACATCGACGTGCACGTCACCCAGCCTAACGGAACTGTCATCAACTACATGAACAAAATCGACCGTCGCACCGGCGGCAACCTCGACGTCGACGACCTGCAGGGAGGAAGCCCCGGCAATCCCGCAGCCGAGAATGTCTACTGGGAGAATCCGCCGCAGGGCCGTTACAGCGTAATGGTCAAGTTCTACAGTGAACGCAGCGGCGGCGAGAACGGCGGACCTGTCAAGATTACCGTCTTCAATAACGGCGAGCGTACCGAGTACCCCGTGACCCTGCGCCGTGTCGGTCAGGAAGTACATGTGGTCGACATCGACTACGTTCCGCGCCGGGAGAACTGACATATTCTCTTTCTCCTTAATCTAAAGTTCTTGCTATGAACAATCTACTCAAAGGAATTCTTGCAGGCTCCTTCGTGCTGCTGACAGTGTTGCTGCTGCTCAGCAAGTGCACCTCGTGCCGCCAGCAGCCCGAACTCGCACAGGCGCCCCAGCGCCCCCCGCCCGAGCCGATCGACCTCATCGAAGACCCG
>JAIDUY010000279.1 GCA_029059965.1 Muribaculaceae bacterium | reverse complement strand
GTAGCGCACCTTGAGGTCGTTGAGGACGCGGTTGAGGGGGAAGAATGCTTCCTGAGTGGGACGCCAGGCCAGCGAGAATGCGGGGAAGACGCCGGCGCGGTGGCCCTTGGCGAAGCGGCTGTTCTCGTCGCGGCGGATGGTGAACGATGCCAGGTAGCGGTCGTCGTAGTTGTAGTCGGCCTTGCCGAAGAGCGAGAATACGCTCCACTGGGTCTTGCCGCCGCCGTTGTTGCGGTTGCCTGTGCCGGATCCGATCTGCATGTAGCCGGTGTCCTCGAAGGCATAGCCTGTGCGCGAGGCGCTGAGGTCCTTGAAGGTGTAGCCGATGGCTTCAGTACCGATCAGGACTGCGAGGTGGTGCTTCTCGGCGAAGGTCTTGACGTAGTTGGCGGTGTTGGTCCAGGTGAAGGTGTCGCCCTGGCCGTATGCGGAGCTGACGCTGTTGACGTCGCCGGGGTTGGTGGCGCGGCCGAGGCCTATGTTGAAGTACTGGCTGTGCTCGATACCGATGTTGGTCTTGATGCTCAGGCCGTCGATGGGCTTGACTTCGAGGTAGGCGTTACCGAGGATACGCCACGAGGTGTTGTCGTTGTCCTTCTGGTTGTTGATGAGCTGGACGGGGTTGGCGAGGTCGGAGGCGATGAGTGCCAAAGGACGTGTCCAGTCGCCGTCGAGGCCGCACACGGGCAGTGCGGGGTGCTGGCTCATGGCGGTGAAGGGGATGCCGCGGTCGCCGCCGACATCGACACCGCGGTTGCTCCAGCGGGCCACGGCGAGGTTCTCGCCGATGGTGATGTACTTGTTGAAGTGGTACTGGGAGTTGATACGAGCGCTGTAGCGTTCGTAGAATGTCTCGCGGATGTTACCGTTCTGGTTGATGTAGTTCAGCGAGAAGAGCACGGAGCCCTTGTCGGAGCTGTTGCTCACGGAGGCGGTCAGGTTGTTGGTCCATGCGGTGTGGTACACCTGGTCCTGCCAGTCGGTGTTTGTCGTGGGGTAGTTGGGGTTGCCGTCGACGTAGGGCTGGAGCACAGGAGTCTCGCCGTTGCCGTAGAGGACGTGCGAGGGAGTTATGTGCGAGTTACGTGAGGCTGTCCAGTATACCTGACCCCATTCCTCGGCGCTGAGCATGTTGTAGCGCTTGGCTATTGTCTGGGCACTGGCGGCGTAGTTGACGTTGATGCTCAGACGGTCGCCCTTGCCTTGCTTGGTGGTGATGATTACAACACCGTTGGCAGCACGCGAACCGTAGATGGAGGCTGATGCGGCGTCCTTGAGGACCTGCATGGTCTCGATGTCCGAGGGGTTGATCATATTGATGTTGTCGGTGGGAACACCATCGATGATATAAAGAGGGTCGTTGCTGGAGTTGGCGGTGCTCATGCCTCGCACGCGGATGGAACCGGTGCCGCCGTGAGCAGCGACGGGCACAACTTTGACGCCGGGGAGCTTGCCGGCCATGGAGTTCATGATGTTG
>JAIDUY010000278.1 GCA_029059965.1 Muribaculaceae bacterium | reverse complement strand
CCGAACGCGGCTTCGGCCGAGTCCGTTCCGACGGAGATGCCGGCCACATCGTCATCGACGGCAGCTACAACCGTTCGCGTTACAGCACCCACATCGACTGCGACCTTACCCTCGACAATTTCAACGCAGGCCTGATAGCGGGCAACAGTAATCTGGGATACGCATCAGGCACAGCAAGCGCCGACCTGCGGCTGGGACGTCACGTCACCGGCGAGGCTCGTGCGGATTTCAGCCGCGTGCAGTTCAAGGGTTACGAGTACAGAAACCTCTCGGCCAAAATCGACATGCCCCGCAACCGCAAGGCAGAGTGTTCCGTCGAACTCGACGACCCCAACGCCACCGCTCTTGTATATGCATTCTACGACGGCGAGCAGGACAGACCGACACTAAGCGCCACCGCCTCGCTCGCCAACATCGACCTCACCGCCCTCGGACTTCCGAACCCCAAGCCCGGCTACCGCTGCGGCGCCAAACTCATTGCCGAACTCAGCGGAAGCAAGGTCGACGACATAGCCGGCGAGGTCGACCTGACCGACATACGATGGCTCGACGAGCGCAACCGCGGACTGCGTATTCCGCGACTTACGCTGCGCTCCGAACCGCTCGCACCTATACCCAACCTGAGCATCAGCTCCGACCTTATCAACGGCTCCGTGCGCGGACGCTATGCCCTGAGTAGTCTGGTGTCCCAGCTCAAGGAGCTGGCGGCGGCATACGTTCCTGTACTTTTCCCCGCAAACGACACTGAACGGCGAGACCTGGCTGCCAATGACTTCGCTTTCGATTTCCGCATAGAATCGACCGAGGAGATAAGCCGCTTCTTCAATCTGCCCGCAGCAATAGTCTATCCCGCAAAAATCAGCGGACGCTTCAATTCCGAGGCCGGAATAGCAAACGCCGAGATATCGGCGCCCTACATTCTCAAAGGCGACAAGATATACGACAACACGACCGTCTACGCAAGTATGGATAAGGCTTCGATGGAAAGCCTCGTGTACGCCACCACCCAGTTCCCGACAAAAAAAGGCGACATGGCCGTAGCCGCCGTGGTCAAAGCCAACGACAACCGCATCGACACCCACGTCGACTGGACCATAGAGCGCCGCATTCCCATCAACGGTGCCATAGACTTCTCCACCCTCATAACGGGACTGTCGGAAAAGGGCGCAGGCACACTGTCGCCTGTCAAAGCTATCATCAACTTCAACCCCGGCACCATCAACTTCGGCTACGACACATGGAACATCGAAACCTCGACGGTGGAGATAGGACGCGACCGCATCGCTCTTGACGGCTTCGCCCTTGATGCCGGACAGCAGCATATCGGCATCGACGGCACCATCAGCCTCAACCCGACCGATACCATAACCGTCGACCTTTCGGGCATACGACTCCTACCCATTTTCGAGACCCTCGAAATCGAGAACGCCATGTTAAGCGGTAACGCCACGGGCGTGTTCAAGGGCAGCCGTCTGCTCACCGAGGAACGCAGCCTCGAATGCGGCACTGTGTCTTATACACAACTGACGCTGC
>JAIDUY010000277.1 GCA_029059965.1 Muribaculaceae bacterium | reverse complement strand
ATGACTCAATTAGCAAAATATGTAAAGGAGATGCGCAAGCAGTTCGGGCTTACGCAAGTTGACCTATCCCAAAAATCCGGAGTGGGATTGCGTTTTGTACGTGAGCTTGAACAAGGTAAGGAAACACTCCGTCTTGACAAGGTGAATCAGGTGCTGGCGCTGTTCGGAGCCGTAATGACACCCGGAAAAAACTCTGAATCATGAAGCAGGCAAATGTATATGTAGGCAATAGCCTTGCCGGGGTCCTGGCAGAGGACGACTTGGGCTATGAGTTCAGATATGATTCCGATTTACATCACAAAGGCACTGCACCTTTAGGAAAATTCCTTTTCGACGGGTCTGGAAGAAAAAGAGCGCACCGGCCGGCGCGCTCTTGCAAGTTGCATGAAGTCGCCCATATTACTGATGGAATATTTTGGCGACAATTGCCGGAAGGTGTTTATTTCTTTATGGTGTCGGAATTTTGGTTATAGGCCTTGGCCACGCATTTCCACTCGCCGTCGAGTTTGAGCAGAAGCAGGAAGTCGGTGAAGTCGATGCGGCCGCCCCAGCCCTCTTCGAGCACACGCACCACGGCGACGGTCTCCTCGATGGCAAGCACGTCGACGCGGGCCTTGAAGTTGTCGCCGGCGCCTACGGTGTCCACGTTGTGGTAGAACTGATTGATGGAACCGTGCTCGAGCACGCCGTCGAGTATGCCGAACAGGACGGCATCGGTGGTGAACAGTTCCTTTGCATATGTGCTGTCGCCCTCGGCAACGCTTTTCACAAATTTCATTGCTGCCTCTTCGACAGCGGCGTATTCACGGATTTTGTCTCTCATATCGTTCTGAGGTTTAAGTTATTTTATCTACTGCAAAGTTACAACCCTAATACCGCGAAATCAAGTACCGAAAAATTTTTCGTGTATGGAATAATTTTTCGGTATTCTGATTATCAGACATATTCACTAACTTTGCACCGAAATAAAACCGATATGGCATACGAAAAGAAGATACCCGTAGACCTCGACTGTCCGCTACGCCTGACAATGAGTCTTATAGAATCGAAATGGAAATCGTGCATCCTCGACGAGCTGCGCTCGGGCGAGGCGATGCGTCCCAGCGAAATCCACAAATGCCTGCCCGAGGCGGCGCCGCGTGTTCTCGATATTCAGCTCAAGGAGATGGTCGAGGACGGCCTTGTCGACAAGACAATATTCCCCGAACTGCCACCACGCTCCGAGTACCGCATCACCGAATTGGGCAAATCACTGCTGCCGATAATCGACCTCATGCTCCGCTGGGGCGAGGAGCACTTCGAGGTTTTTGAAAAGAAATACAGATAAGAAGCTCTCCGGCCGCAGCTGCGCCGACACGCCTCCGGAGGCGTCATCCCTCCGGGGGACTTCCAGAGCGTAGCGGGTGCTTGATGATGACGTGCGGCGGTACTGCATGGGCGACATGCCGCAGTGGCGGCGAAAGACTTTGCACATATGCGAGGTGTCGTCGTAATGCAGACGGTCGGCTATGCTTTTGAGCGGCATGTCGCTGCGCAATGTGGGCTATATGTGCAAGATAGGCTTCGCCACCTTCCTTACCGAGGGAGCTATGGGCATAATGATGTTTGTGGGTAACTATGCCTTCATGAGCCGGCTTGGCGACAACGGCGTGGCTGCCTTCTCCATCGCCTGTTTCCTCTTCCCTGTGGTGTTCTCGATAGCCAATGCCGTGGCACAATCCGCCCAGCCCATCATCAGCTTCAACTACGGTGCACATCAGCCCGGACGCATTTTGAGCGTCATAATGGCTCACTACCTGCTTTCGCGCAGGAGGGCTGTGAGGTAGGCGGTGAGCTCGTCGGCCATCTTCTGCGCCTGGAGGCGCGAGGGGTGGTACGCGGCGCCGTAGCCGAGCTCGCCGGTCTGGGGCGACATGTCGAAGCGGTGAAAGCCGTCGTCCTCGGCGGCGAGACGGTCGAGCACGCCGCGCACCTTCTGCAGGTCCTCGCCCTGAAGCATCGCGCCCGTCAGCAGCACGATTTCGGCCTCGGGATAGAGCTCGCGCAGATGGCGCAGGAAGCTGCGGTAGTGGGCCTCGTAGAGGTCGATGTCGTAGTTGCCCTCCGACATGTCGTTGGTGCCGAGGTTGATGCAGATTATGTCGGGAATGAACCGCGTGGCGTCCCAGGGGTGCTCGTGGTCGTAGAGCATGGTGTAGTCGTACTCGTGGGGCATGGTTCTGATGTCGCCCTGGCGCGGACTGCCGTAGTTGCGGTAGATGCCTATGCCCGAGCGTGCCACGATGTTGACGTCGGCGCCGAGGGCGCGGCCTGTGAGGTGGGCGTAGGTCAGGGTGTGGTTGTCGGTGTCGTAGGTGAATCCGTTGGCGGGATTGTCGTCTTCGATGCCGTAGCCGAAGGTTATGGAGTTGCCGATAAATTCTTTTTTGTTCTCGGGCTTGTCGCCGGCGGGCAGCAGCGTGCCGTCGGTGTGGAATGCCCTGAAC
>JAIDUY010000276.1 GCA_029059965.1 Muribaculaceae bacterium | reverse complement strand
ATCGAGTTCGAGGCTGATCCCACCCTTATCCGCAAGCTCGAAACACTTTCCGCCGCGACGAACGCGTTCTTCGCTGGCTCACTTTCCGTCAGGACAAATACGCTGCCGAGTACGCAGCAAAGCGTCGCGCCCGCCGCGCCGCCCAGCCCCAAGTTCAACCCGTTGAAAACAAGGAGGACTAAACAATGGCACAGAATCCCTCTGAAATCCGCTACCTCACTCCCATGTCGGTAGACGTCAAGAAGAAAAAATACTGCCGTTTCAAACGTTTCGGCATCAACTTCGTCGACTACAAGGACCCCGAGTTCCTCAAGAAGTTCCTCAACGAGCAGGGCAAAATCCTCCCCCGCCGCATAACCGGCACCTCGCTGAAGTTCCAGCGCCGTGTGGCCCAGGCCGTTAAGCGTGCCCGCCACCTCGCTCTCCTGCCCTACGTTACCGACCTTATGAAATAAACCCTTAAGCCCAAACCAAAGATATGAAACTCATTCTCAAAGAAGACGTCTCGGGCCTGGGATACAAGGACGACGTTGTTGAAGTTAAGTCCGGCTACGGCCGCAACTACCTCATCCCCACCGGCAAAGCCGTCATCGCTTCGCCCTCCGCACTCAAAGTGCTTGCCGAGAACCTGCGCCAGCGCGCCCACAAGCTCGCCAAGATCAAAGCCGACGCCGAAGCTCAGGCAGAAGCCCTGAAGGACATCGCCCTCACCATCGGCGCCAAGACAAGCGCCACCGGCACCATCTTCGGTTCCGTAAACGCAATCCAGATTGCAGAAGCCCTCGAGAAGCTCGGTCACAACATCGACCGCAAGCTCATCGAAATCAAGCAGCCCGTCAAGGAAGTCGGCAACTACGTTGCCCTCGTCAAACTCCACAAGGAAGTGGCTGTCGAAATCCCCTTCGAAGTAGTAGCCGAATAATCGGCCTGCAAGATACACCGACACAGAAAAAAACGGTCGTCCCGATTCGGGGCGACCGTTTTTGTGTGTTGTGCCGTCACCGGAACAGCCATTCCGTCACTTGAGAAAACAAACAGAAGGGAGCGAAAGTCGGCATCCTGCCGGACGCCATTTTCAGCAATATGATGCCAAAACAATCATAAACACTTATGCCTGCAAACAAACAGCCCGGCACGGACATCCGCACCGGGCTGTGATTTTATGACGTTTCAGTCTGTCCGTCAGTCCTTTTTGGGAGGACGGGGACCGCGGTTCTCGCGGCGGGGACGGTCGCCGCCTTCACGACGGGGACGGTCGCCTTCGCGGCGGGGAGCACGTTCGCGACGGGCAGGTTCCACATAGCCCTCAGGCTTGGGAAGCAGCGCGCGCATGCTCAGGCGGTACTTACCGGTCTTCTTGTCGATTTCGATGAGCTTGACGTCCACCTGGTCGCCTTCCTTGAGGCCGGAAGCTTCCATGTCGTCCAGACGCTCCCAGGCGATTTCGCTGATGTGGAGCAGGCCGTCGCGGTGGGGCATGAACTCAACGAATGCGCCGAACTCCATGATGGAGCGTACGGTGCCGTGGTAGACCTTGCCTTCCTCGGGCAGCTCGACGATAGCGTTGATCATCGCCAGAGCGCGGTCGATGGAGTCCTTGTTGGCGGCAGCGACCTCGATGAAGCCACCCTCGTCGATTTCGTCGATGGAAACGACAGCGCCACTCTCCTCCTGAATACCCTGGATAACTTTTCCGCCCGGGCCGATAACAGCACCGATAAGCTCCTTGGG
>JAIDUY010000275.1 GCA_029059965.1 Muribaculaceae bacterium | reverse complement strand
ATCATAACGTGCCTTATCGTCGGCATCGTCAGATGTGTATAATAGACATCTTCCTGACTGGCCGCATATCGACCCTCGACCTTACTGATGCTCAGCAGGCCAAGGACAGAGCCCGCGCGAAACTGCTGGACGAACTGCGCCTGTGGTGGAGCTATTACTATCAGCTGCGTTCGCTCACGCTCCACGACCCCGCCACCGACATCCCGTTGGATAATTCCGACTAAATTCCTACCTTTGCCATATGATTCTGATTATAGATGATGACAGAAGCCTTGTCGGCGCCCTGAGGGCTCTCCTCGACCGTGCGGGCTACGAAGTGGCCACGGCTTTCTCGCCCGACGAAGCCATCAATGTCGTGCGCCGAGCCGAGCCCCGGCTCGTGCTGATGGACATGAACTTCGGCATAGGCACCAGCGGCGAGGACGGACTGGCATTGCTCCGTCAGGTACGCATATTCCGCCCCGACGTCCCCGTGATTCTGATGACGGCGTGGGGCAACATCGACCTCGCCGTGGCCGGAATGCGGGCAGGTGCCTGCGACTTCATTACCAAGCCGTGGGACAACCGCCGCCTGCTGTCGTCGATAGCCGACGCAATCAGTCTGCGCAAGCCGGCGGCAGAAGCATGTTGCGACGATGGCGACGCCTTCGAAGGCATAGTAGGCCGTTCGGAAGCGCTGCGGGGAGTGCTCGACACCGTACGCCGCGTGGCTCCGACTTCGGCACCCGTCCTCATCACGGGCGAAAGCGGCACGGGCAAGGAGCTTGTGGCAAGAGCTATACACCGCCTCAGCCCGCGCTCGGACGGCCCCTTCGTTCAGGTCAATCTCGGAGGTATTCCCGCCTCGCTGTTCGAGAGCGAGATGTTCGGCCATGTCCGCGGCGCATTCACCGGGGCGCTGGCCGACCGCACGGGACGTTTCGGCGCCGCCGACGGCGGAACGATTTTCCTCGACGAAATCGGCGAGCTCGACGCCGCCTCGCAGGTCAAGATGCTGCGCGTGCTCCAGGAGCAGACCTTCGAGCCCTTGGGCAGCAGCCGCACCCGCCGCGTGGACGTGCGCGTGGTCTGCGCCACCAATGCCGACCTCCCGGCCATGGTTGCCAGCGGCACCTTCCGCGAGGATCTTTACTACCGCATCAATCTCGTGGGAATCCATATGCCGCCATTGCGTAGCCGCGGAGGCGACATCGCGCTGCTTGCAAGTCATTTCGCTGCCGCCGTAGCTCCGGAATATGGCCTTGCTAAAGTCCCGGAGTTCACCGCTGACGCCTGCCGTCTGCTGGAGTCGCTGCCATTTCCGGGCAACATACGCGAGCTGAAGAACCTCGTGGAGCGCACCGTCCTCCTCGGCGGCTCCGATGTCCTGACGGCCGAACATCTGCGTGCCTGTCTCGGCGAGAGCGCCACACACAAGGCGGATGTCACCGCAGGCACACTCGATGAAATAGAGCGGGCGAGGGTAGAGAAGGCCCTGCGGGATGCGGGTGGCAACATCAGCCGCGCAGCGGTGGAGCTCGGACTCAGCCGTGGCGCCCTATACCGCAGAATGGAGAAGTACGGCCTATGAATCTGCGTCTGCTCTTCGCTCTCATGGCACTGATGACATCCGCGGCGGGTGCCGTGGTGATGTATCTGTCTTTCGGAATTAACCCCCGGCTGTTCTACGGCGCTGAAGCATGGGTGATTGTCATGTTTATGCTGTGGATATATTTCTACCGCAAGGCCATAGCTCCCTACAAGGTGCTCCGCGACGGCGGCGACCTCCTGCGGGGCGGCGACTGGAACGTACGTCTCCGCAGCGTGAGCCAGCCGGAGGCCGACAGCATCGTGGCCGTGTTCAACGATATGATGGAGAGGCTGCACAGACAGGAAGTGCGTCTAAATGAGCAGTCACATTTTCTGGCGCTGCTTGCCGAGGCCGCGCCGGTGGGAATAGTCGCTACCGACAGCACAGGCAGAATAATGATGTGCAACGGCTGCGCCTCGGCATGGCTCGGCGTGCGTGCCGACGGCCGGACGCTCGACTCCATCGACCATCCGCTCTCGAAAGCGATGGCCGCGCTTGCCGACGGCTCGGAATGTACCGTCCGCACCGCGCCTATGGAACTGCGCCTCATTCATCGCGGGCACTTCGTGGAGCATGGCGTCAGGCGCAGCTTCTATGTGATTTCAGACATGGCCGAGGCTGTCGCCGATGCCGAGCGCGAGGCTTACGGCAAGCTTGTCCGCACCATAGCCCACGAGGTTAACAACAGCATGGGCGCCATAGTAACGGCCATGGGTGTCGTGGAGACCAATGAGGCCGACGCCCATCTGTTGGCTGCATGTCGCGACCGCGCTATGGGGCTGAGCGAGTTCGTCGGGGCCTATGCCGGTGTTGTCAAAACGGGCAATCCGAGGCTTGCCGAGGTGAGCCTGCGCAAACTTGTGGAACGGCTCTGTCCATTGCTCGAAAGTATGTGCACGGCTGCGGGAGTGACATTCGGAATTGACGCCACCGACTCCGACATCGAAGTCATGGCTGACGCGGCCCAGATTGAGCAGGTGCTTGTCAACGTCGTCAAGAATGCCGTTGAGAGCTGCCAGGATAAGGGAAACGTGGGTGAAGTGAGAATCAAAGTCGATGGAAGCGCCCTCGTAGTGAGCGATAACGGCGCCGGACTCGACCCAGAGGCCGCGGGGAACGTTTTCAGTCCCTTCTTCACCACAAAGCCGCATGGACGCGGCATAGGTCTGACGCTCGTCCGCGAGATACTCACGCGCCACCGCTGCGATTTCAGCCTGTCGACTGACCCCGACGGCCTGACCCGCTTCCGCCTCCACTTCGCCGATGCGGGCGTCCGTGCCCGCTGACGTCGCTATATCAGCCCCATGGCGGTGGCCAGTCGGGCGGCTTCGTGAGAGTTCCTCACATTGAGCCGCGCGAGTATATCCTGACGGTGACGGCTGACCGTATGTATGCTTATAAAGAGCTCATCGGCGATTTCGGCGCTTGTCTTTCCCGATTTTACCATAGACAGAATCTGTCGTTCCCGACGGCTTAGAATGTTGTTGCCGTCGGCCGGCGAAAGTTCCGTATAACGTCCGCTTACATTGTTGACGGCTCCACACTTCCCGCCGAAGGGCAATGTCGCGGGGCTGTAGGTGCATATGGCATAGAGCATATTCTCCGATGTATCGTCGTAGATATAGTGAAGCCTATGAAGCACTTCGACGAGGGCACCCCTGCGGTCGGTCATCGCCAGGCGCGAGACCATATGGAACTGACGCCGTTTCTGTGCAGGCTGCTTCCTGACAAAATGGAAGAAGCACAGCTCCGAAATGTACTTGAAGTCGCGAACCTCTTCCGGCATCAGCGACAGGATGGCCGACTCCCAGATGGATTGCTCTACGCGATAGTCATCCAGACTGAATACCGAAGCAAAGTCGCCGGCAAATATGCGGCTTGTACCTTGCCTGAGGTCACTGACTACGACAATCGAGCCTTCGATGTCGGCAATTGCGCGGGCATACGCTTCGGCTGTCGCCATGTCGGCACCGCAATCGCGGGTGTCCTGCGAGTGCAGCAGCTTTTCGAGTTCGTGTCGGTGTGGCATTGCGGAATTGGTTATTTATAGTTATTGCAAGGCTTCTGAAGCTTTTCTACCTTTGCAAAGGTATTAAAAAATATGGTTATATGATATATCGTTCTCTTACAAAAAGTCTAATGGCTCTCGGCCTGCTTGCCGGGGCCGCGTTCGGAACGGGGGCGCAGACCCTCGAAAAGATGAACTGGTTCAATGAACCTGCGCAATGGAGCATCGAAAACGGTAGCCTCGGCATGTACGTGACGCCCAAGAGCGACTACTGGCGTGTTTCGCACTACGGATTCACGGTCGATGACGCACCCTTCTGCTACGCCGAATACGGCGGTGAGTTCGAGGCCAAGGTGAAGGTCTCGGGCGACTACAGAATGCGTTTCGACCAGGCCGGAATGATGATTCGCATCGACCACGAGAACTACATCAAGACGGGCATCGAGTTTGTCGACGGCCGTTATAACCTGAGCACCGTGGTCACGCACGGCACTTCCGACTGGAGTGTCATAGCGCTGGACCAACCTGTCGACCATATCTGGATAAAGGCGGTGCGGCGCCGTGATGCCGTCGAGATATTCTATTCTTTCGACGATATGGAGTACACGATGATGCGCAACGCATGGCTCGAGGCCAACCGTCCCGTTAAAATCGGAATGTTTGCCGCCTGTCCCGACGGCGACGGATTCAGAGCCGTATTCTCTGATTTCAAGGTGACCCATCTCCCTGACGCCGTGCGCACCCAATGGCTGCGCGAAAACGCTCAGTGAACTCCGGTTTACCGATGCCGGCATAAAAAAGACCCCGTTCTTCCGATTGTGAAGGACGGGGTCGGCTATGAGCGACAGACGGGGCTCGAACCCGCGGCCCTCAGCTTGGGAAGCTGATGCTCTACCAACTGAGCTACTGTCGCATCGCTTTTGCTTTGCCATGCAAAGTTAATCCTTTTCCCGAATCCGTGCAACAGGGGGCGAGGATTTTTTTCGTGGCCGCATGAATCAGACCGTAAAAAACAGAGAGCCGGACAAAAGCCCGGCTCTCCGTGATTCGGCGTTTTACAGCCTTATGCGTTCTTCACCTTCTCGACAACGGCGGCGAAAGCTGCGGGGTTGTTGAGGGCGAGATCGGCGAGGACC
>JAIDUY010000274.1 GCA_029059965.1 Muribaculaceae bacterium | reverse complement strand
GTACAGGTCCTATGCCGCCCATCCGGAAGCACTTCCGGCCGAAGGCCGCATTGCCGCCGACATAATAGCCGAAATCGCACGCAACGACATACGGGCCGAGCGCGACACCTACTGTCGTGACGGACGGACATTCAGCTTCGTGGCTGCCGAACTCGACGTGCGCCGTCCGGCATGGGTCATCGAAGACGGCCTTGCCGTCAACTGGAAGATGAGCATCGACCGCGTGGACAGAACCGACAGAGGGCTGCGCTTCATAGACTTCAAGACCGGAAGCGACGATCTGGAGGCAAAGAAAATGGACGACCTTTTCAGCGTCGATCATAAGTGCGACGGCATATTCCAGATACTGGCGTACTGCGAGGCGTACCGCTCGATGGTCGACCCCGGCGCTGTTATAGAACCTTATATTCACGCCACAAAAAAACTGTCCAAGAGCTCGACGATAGAGCGCCTCAAAGTCGGAGGCATATCTGTCGAGACTTACGGCGGTGAGCTGGCCGACGAATTCCGTCCGCGACTGTACGAACTGGTAAAGTCCATCTTTGACCCTGCCGTGCCTTTCACGCAGTGTGAAGAAGCCAAGACCTGCAAATACTGTCCTTTCCTGTCGACCTGCGGGCGAACCGTCCCCGAGAATTTCTGACCATGGCAGGCATCTACGTACACGTTCCGTTCTGCCATGCCAAATGCGCCTACTGCGACTTCTATTCCATCGCACGCACCGGACAGGCCGAAGCATATGTGCGTGCCTTGCTCGACGAACACCGCCAGCGGCTGGATGAGAACGGCGGCCTGCCCGTCAAGACCCTTTATCTTGGCGGCGGCACTCCATCGCTGCTGGATGCACAACATGTGGAAAGCATCGCCCGCCGTATGCTCACAGCCGATACGGCCGAGTTCACCATCGAGGTCAACCCCGAAGATGTCAGCCCCGACAAGGTACGGAGCTGGAAAGATGCCGGAGTTAACCGCGTGAGCATGGGCGTGCAAAGCCTTGTCGACGACGAGCTCAAGGCCATCAGACGCCGCCACAGCGCAAGGCAGGCACTTGAAGCCGTCGAGACCATTCAGGCCGCGGGCATCGACAATATCAGCCTCGACCTTATCTACGGACTTCCCGGACAGACTTCCGAAAGCTTCATCAGCTCGGCCGAGGGCTGCGTAGCCGCAGGAGCCCGCCATCTGTCGGCCTATCTGCTAAGCTATGAGCCCGGCACACTGCTGAGCCGCCGTCTCGCACAAGGACTTGTCTCGGAAGCCTCCGACGAGCTCGTCGAAGACATGTACGGCCGCCTGTGCTCGCTGCTTGCAGCAGCAGGCTATCACCATTATGAAATCTCCAACTTCGCCCTGCCCGGCTTCGAATCGCGCCATAACTCATCCTACTGGGATCTGACTCCATATCTCGGGCTAGGCCCCTCGGCGCACAGCCTTGGCGCCGACGGCGTCCGTCGCTACCATCAGGCCGACCTCAGGGCATATCTGACCGACCCGGTGCAGACCGTGGAGGAGAGCGAGAGCGAGGAAGAGAAAATCGACGACATTATCATCATCTCGCTCCGCCGGGCCAGCGGACTCGACACGGACCGCATTCCCGAACCATACCGCAGCCGTCTGCTCGAGAGCGCGGCGCCGCACCTTGCGCAGGGCACGCTCGTTGCCGAAGGCAAGATTATTAAAATACCCGAAAGACACTGGCTCAGAGCCGATGCGGTGATGCGCGACCTGCTGGTGTGCTGAAAAAAACGAAAAGCCATATGACCAAGGCCATACACATCGAAAAGCTTGACGACCCGCAGATAGCGGTATTCAATGGACTGACAGAGCGCCAGCTGCGCAACCGCCGCCGTCCCGACGAAGGACTCTTCATCGCCGAGAGCCCCAAAGTCATCGACGTGGCACTCAAGGCAGGATACAGACCTGCGGCCCTGCTGTGCGAGGAACGCCATATAGAAGGCGATGCCGCCGACATCATATCGCGCATCGGCGAGGCGCCCGTCTACACAGGCAGCCGCGAGCTGCTCTCGCAACTTACAGGCTACACCCTGACCCGCGGCGTGCTCTGCGCCATGCACCGACCCGCCGAGCGTCCTCTGGGTGAAGTAGTCGACGGAGCGAGCAGGGTGGTGGTGGTCGACAGCGTGGTCGACAATACCAACATAGGCGCCATCTTCCGCTCGGCGGCAGCATTGGGCATCGACGCCGTAGTGCTGACCCGCACCTCGTGCGACCCTCTCAACCGCCGCTCGGTGCGAGTGTCGATGGGCTCGGTATTCCTTGTGCCGTGGACATGGGCCGACAGCGCCTCCGACCTGCGTCGATTCGGATTCAAGACAGTGGCCATGGCTCTGACCGACCGCTCCGTACCCATCGACGACCCGGCACTCAACGCCGAGCCGCGCCTTGCCATCGTAATGGGCACCGAAGGCGACGGGCTTGCCGACAGGGTAATAGCCGAAGCCGACTATACGGCACGCATACCGATGAGCCACAACGTCGACTCGCTCAACGTGGCGGCAGCGGCAGCGGTGGCCTTCTGGCAGCTCCGCAGCCGAAAAGAATTTTGTCAAATCAAAGATAATTGTTAATTTTGGGGCACTGAGAACGCCTCCGAATCCGACACCTGAAAAATACTAACCCCCATAAATAGACAAATGACACAGTTCACACCCTCGGACCTTGAGC
>JAIDUY010000273.1 GCA_029059965.1 Muribaculaceae bacterium | reverse complement strand
GCAATGAACCTCAGGCCCCTATCACCCGCACAGGGCGATGACCCATATTCCGAATCAATAAAACCTAATTACCACATAAAGCCATGTTTCGCAAAATTCTGACACTATTCGCCGCTGCATCGTCGGTCTGCCTTGCCCAAGCCGCAGAGGTGGCCATTGCGCCCGACCCCGCACTCGAGGCCGCCGTGCAGCGCACTCTCGACCGCATGACTCTCGATGAAAAAATCGGACAGATGACCGAGCTCTCCATCGACGTGCTCGGCCATTGGGAGAACGGCGAGTTCTTCCTCGATTCCGACAAGCTCCACCAGGCCATCGCCGTATACAAAATCGGTTCCGTGCTCAACGCCCCCGGAGGCCCCACGGCACAGACTCCTGCAAAATGGGAGGAATTAATCGGACAAATTCAGGAAATATCCATGCGCGAAATCGGCATACCCTGCATCTATGGCCTTGACCAGAACCATGGTACGACCTACACTCTCGGCGGTGTGCTCTTCCCGCAGAACATCAATGTCGGCGCTTCGTTCAACGCCGAGATGGCACGCAAGGCTGCTGCCGTCACGGCCTACGAGACCCGCGCCGCCGACTGCCCCTGGACCTATTCGCCCACCGTCGACCTGACCCGCGACCCCCGCTGGAGCCGCGTCTGGGAGAACTACGGCGAAGACCCGCTTGTCAACGCCGTCATGGGCGCCGAGCAGGTCAAGGGCTTCCAGGGCGACAACCCCAATCACGTTGGTCCCGACAACATAGCCACTTCCGTGAAGCACTATCTCGGCTATGGCGCTCCCCGCACGGGCAAGGACCGCACTCCGGCCTACATTTCGCCGTCGGACCTGCGCGAGAAGTTCTTCGAGCCTTTCCGCGCCTGCATCGAGGCCGGCGCGCTGACGGTGATGGTGAACAGCGGTTCCATCAACGGACGCCCCGTCCATGCCAACAACGAGCTGCTGTCGACGTGGCTTAAGGACGACCTCGGCTGGGACGGCATGATAGTGACCGACTGGGCCGACATCAACAACCTCTACACCCGCGAATTCGTCGCCGCCGACAAGAAGGAGGCCATCGAGATGGCCATCAACGCCGGCATCGACATGTCCATGGAGCCTTACGACCTGAATTTCTGCACTCTGCTCAAGGAGCTTGTGGAGGAAGGACGGGTATCGCAGGAGCGCATCGACGATGCCGCACGCCGCGTAATCCGCCTCAAGTACCGTCTGGGCCTGTTCGACACCCCCAACACCTATCTCCGCAACTATCCCGAATTCGCATCGCCCGAACACGAGGAGCTGGCCCTGCGCGCCGCCGAGGAATCGGAGATTCTGCTCAAGAACACAGACGGCATACTCCCTCTTGAACGCGGCGTCAAAATCCTTGTCACCGGCCCCAATGCCAACTCCATGCGCTGCCTCAACGGTGGCTGGAGCTACTCGTGGCAAGGTCACCTCACCGACCGCTTCGCCGACCGCTACAACACCATCTACGAGGCGCTTGCCAATAAGTTCGGTGCCGACAACGTGATTCTCGAGCAGGGTGTGACCTACCCTGCCGAGGGCGCCTACTACGAGGAAAACGAGCCCGAAATCGAGAAGGCCGTGGCCGCAGCCGCCGACGTGGACGTCATCATTGCCTGCATCGGCGAGAACTCCTACTGCGAGACTCCCGGCAACCTGTCCGATCTGGCCATCTCGGAGAATCAGCGCAATCTTGTCAAGGCTCTCGCCGCCACCGGCAAGCCTGTTGTGCTCATCCTCAACGAAGGACTCCCCCGCCTCATCAACGACATCTAACCGCTGGCGAAAGCCATCGTCAAC
>JAIDUY010000272.1 GCA_029059965.1 Muribaculaceae bacterium | reverse complement strand
GATGGTATGGCACCGTGGTCTGGCCGTGCCTGCCGTGCGCGGTATCGACAACCCCGAAGTGGTGCGCGGCAAGGAGATTTTCGAGGAGATAGGTTGTGCCTACTGCCACAGACCGAGCTGGACGACAGGCAAAGACGAGGTGCGCGACCCGGCGCAGTTCTTCACTTCCGGCAGCGGACGCGACCTTCCTCGCTATCCCAATCAGAAAATTTGGCCGTACACCGACATGGTGCAGCACAAACTGCATATGGTCAATGATATACGCAACGGATGGTGCCGCACGACTCCGCTATGGGGTCGCGGACTGCACCGTATGGTCACCGGCTCGGCCTACGACGACCGCCTGCACGACTGCCGCGCACGCACCACTCTCGAGGCCATCATGTGGCACGGAACCGATGCCGCAAGCGACGCATATGCCGTCACCGAGGCTTTCCGAGCCTTGCCCAAGGCCGATCGCGACGCCGTCGTGGCCTTCCTTGATGCTATCTGACAATATGTTATGAAACAAACTCTTGCATTTGCCTTATTGGCTGCCGTGGCGATTTTTCTCGCCACGGCAGGCTTTTTCCCCGATGCCGCCCGGCTGTGCTCCTCGACGTGGGCCTGCGTGCTCTGGGGCGCCCTGGCCCTGAGCGCCGTGGCTACGATGGTGCGCAGGCGTCTGTGGAGGCAGCCTGCCGTTTTCGGGCTGCATGTCGCCTTGCTCGTAATTCTCGCCGGAGCGCTGACAACCCACATTTGCTCCACCTCGCAGCGGCTGCATCTCGCGGTAGGAGAGTGCGCCGTGGTGAATGGAACGACTGTACGGCTCGACGATTTCGCAGTTGAATACTACCCCGGAACTTCGGCGCCTTCCGATTTTGTCGCTACGGTGAGTGTGGGAGAGCGTCAGTCCGACAGGGTGTCGATGAACCGCGTGGCAAGTGCCGACGGCTTGCGTATCTTCCTGCTGTCGTGCGACTCCGGCCACGACGGATGCTCCTTCGCTATTGTTTCCGACGGAGCCGGAACGGCGATTTCATATGTCGGCTACGGGCTTCTGTTTCTGTTTGCCGCACTGTGCCTCCTGCCGCGCTTGCGGTGGCGCGGCTTCCGCCGGCTCGCTGTGGCGGCACTGCTGATTTTGCCGGCTGCGGCCGCGGCGGCGCCGAGGACTGTGCCACGCGATGTAGCCGACGAGCTCGGAAAGATTTTCATATACCGCAACGACCGCGTGATGCCTCTGTCGGTATTCGCACGCGACTTCACGCTGAAAATCTATGGAACGACCGACTATCAGGGGCTTAGCCCCGAACAGGTCCTCTCGGGTTGGC
Source organism: Muribaculaceae bacterium (assembly GCA_029059965.1). Lineage (GTDB taxonomy): Bacteria > Bacteroidota > Bacteroidia > Bacteroidales > Muribaculaceae > CAG-873. The sequence goes on along the minus strand of JAIDUY010000272.1, from coordinate 3,476 downwards.
TCTTCTGCTACGACGACTGGAAGACAGACCCGGGCATCCTCGTCAAGGATGCCGACAGCCGCCGCAGGATGGGAGCCGCGGGCAAGCGTGTGGCGCTCGACGACTTCTTCGGCCCGGACGGCTATCTGTTCGACGATGCCGCCCATGCCGAGGCCAACGAGAAGTTCGCTCTCGTGTCGCAGGCCGCCTCGGGTTCTCTGTGGCGCATCTATCCCTTTTCGGCCGAAAGCGGAGCCGTGGAGTGGTACTCGCCTGTGTCGGAGCTTCCTGCCGACATCGACCTTGACAGCTGGCGGATGACGCGACACAGTATCGGATATGTCGCCGAACTTCTTGCACATTCGCAGGCGGAGGAGGCCGCCGGAGCCATACGCAAGATCGGCCTTTATCAGCGGCGTCAGTGCCCCGTCGGACTGCCCTCGGCGACACAGTGCATGGCCGAGACGGTCTTCGTGCATCTCGGCGGCAGCATTGTGCCATGTCTTGTCCTGCTCATAGGCGGAATCGTGCTGATTGTGCGCCCGCGTCCCCTCGCGTCCCGCATATTGCTGTGGGCGAGTATCGTGTGGGTGTCGGCACTAATGATACTCAACACTTTGGCCGCGCGTCACCTGCCGATGGCCAACGGATACGAAACAATGCAGTGGATGGCCTTGTTCGGCCTTGTCGGCGCGCTGTTGTGCGGGCGCAGACGTCCTGAAATGCTGCCCCTCGGAGCCATTGTCGCAGCCCTTTCGCTTGCAGTCGCCTTTATGGGACAACGCAACCCTCAGCTCACGTCCCTGATGCCTGTGCTGCGTTCTCCTCTGCTCAGCGTCCATGTTCTCGCAGTGATGCTTGCCTATGCCCTGATGGCAATCATCGCCTTAAGCTCCCTGCTGTGGCTTTGCGGACGGCGCAGCCTCCTGCTCCCGGCGCGGCGCCTCCTGAAGCCTGCCGTGCTCATCATGGCCGCAGGCATATTCACCGGAGCCATATGGGCAAATCAGTCGTGGGGACGCTACTGGGGCTGGGATCCAAAGGAAATCTGGGCGCTTGTCACGATGATAGTCTATTGCTTTCCGTTGCATCAGACATCGCTGCCGTGCTTCCGCCGCGACCGCATCTTTGCCCTCTGGACAATGATATCCTTTCTCACGGTACTCATGACCTACCTCGGCGTCAACTATCTCCTCGGCGGCCTCCACTCCTACGCCTGAGTAATATCAGAGGCGTCCGGGGGCGGTGAGGATGTGGTAGACGAGGTCGTAGAAGAGCTGGTGCTCGTTCTGACGCGAGCCCACGCCCTTGCTCATGGCGTCGAAGCGGCGTATGGCCGAAATGATTTCGACGATTTTGACGGGCGAGTAGCGGCTCATGCCGTTGCGGATGCGCTTGAGAGCAAAATTGTTGCGCAGACCGAGCTCGCGCATCAGGGTGCTGTCGGACTGGTCGGCGAGGTAGTAGGCCGTCAGCAGGTCGGCGAAGAAATTGAATATCGACGACGAGGCCAGCACCAACGGAGCCGCCTTGGGGTTGCTGCGGAAGTAGGACAGAATCCTGAATGCCTTGGCGGCATCTTTGCCGGCGAGGGCGTCGACGAGCTCGTAGCTGTTGTACTCGCGGCTGATGCCGATGTTGCGTTCGATGACCTCGGGCGTCACGGCCGCGCCTTTGGGCAGTAGCGTCGCCAGTTTGTCAATCTCGTTGTAGAGGCGGCTCAGGTCGGTGCCGATGAAGTCGCACAGCATCTCGAGGCTTTTCTGGTCGGCGCTGAGCCCTTTTTTGCTTATGTAGTTGCCGATAAGCGCGGGAGCGTTGCGGTCGGTCACCTTCTTCGACTCGAATATGACGCCCTTGCACTTGCGTATGGCCGCCATAAGGTCCTTGCCTTTGGCCTGTGCGCCGCGGCAGGCTATCACGAGGATCGTGCTCGGCACGGGGTCCTCGACATAGGCCGAGATTTTGTTGAGCTGGTCGGCGCGCATGGACTGCGCCTCCTTGACAATCACCATCTGCCGCTCGGCCATCATCGGCACGCGGTAGCAGAGGTCGCACACCTGCTGAGCCTCGATTTCGGAGCCGTGGAGGATGTACTGGTTGAAGACGCGGTCGTCTTCGGGCAGCAGTTCGGCGAAGTCGTCGACGAGGGCATCGATATAGTAACCCTCTTCGCCGTGAAGCAGATAGACGGGTGCAATGTCGCCGCTTATAAGCGACTTGCGTATGCCTTCGAAGGTCGGTGCTGTCGGGGTGGCCATGTAGGTTCGGAAAATTTTTTGTAAATTTACACCAAAATTCCCGAAAGAGAAAGCAAGCGCGTTGAAAAATCCACCACCACAGCTTAACCTGCCGCCGGCCGACATCGCCATGCGCCCCGGAAGCGGCCTGCGCGGCGCCCCCGAGCTCTACGACCCGCTCAGGCGCAAGTGGCTCGCCATCACTCCCGAAGAGTGGGTGCGGCAGCACTTCGTGTCCTTTCTGATAAATCATCGTGAATACCCCGCCGAGCTCATCGCCAACGAGTACGGCCTGCGCCTCAACGGCACCCTGCGCCGCTGCGATACGCTCATCTTCGACCGCCATCTGCGGCCATTGGTAGTGGTGGAGTACAAGGCGCCGTCGGTGGCCGTGACGCAGCGCGTCTTCGACCAGATTGCCCGCTACAACATCGTCATGCAGGCACCCTATCTTATCGTGTCCAACGGCATGGGGCACTACTGCTGCCGCTTCGACGGCGAGGGCTACACCTTTCTGCGCGACATACCGCGCTATCCCGAACTAATCTGACCGGGAGGGGGTTGGATTAAATTTAAAATTTAGAATGCAGAATTAAATTTAAAATTTAGAATGCATAATGCATAATTGGCAGAGTTCCGTCCGCCAATAATTATGAATTATGCATTTTCAATTCTTAATTCCCTAAAGCCTCAGAACATATACGCCACCCTGACGGCCAGCTGGCGGTTGCGGGCAGAGTAGTCGTCGAGCTTGCGCGTCTTGGTGATATAAGTCATTCCCCAGGTGTACTGAACCATCACCTGCCAGCGACGCCACAGCTCCACGCCGCCGCCAACGGCAAGACCGAGGTCGCCGCCAGCGTACTTGAACGGATGCTCGCCCGAAGTGCCCTTGAAACCGCTGTGGCCTGCAAGAATCGAAAACTCCGGACCGCCGTAGACGAAAGGCGCTATATAGTCCTCGATGCCGTTCATGCGCGTCCATTTGAAGCGCAGGTGAACGGGAATCTGAATTACATGGAGTTGCAGATTCTCGTTGCCGAGCCCCTCACTGCCCCAGATTTCGCGAGAGCCGAGGTCCACCTTGGCGCCCTCCATGTTGTAGAGCAGTCCGAAGTCGATGCCGAAGCCTATGCCCGGGAACATCAGCTCGCCGGCCAGACCGGCCTGAAAGCCGACACTGTGCCCGCCGTTCACAAGGTCCTGGTTGAACTTGAGATTGTTGACATTCACGCCCACGGCAGGCGAAGAACGGCA
>JAIDUY010000271.1 GCA_029059965.1 Muribaculaceae bacterium | reverse complement strand
CTCGCGCTCGTCATAGGTGCCGTATTCGCAGGCTATTCCTTCTTCGCCGCAGGTTCCGACGACAGTGCCGAGCGCAACTATGCCATCACCGACGTTCCCCTGCGTTCGTCAAAACTTGAAATCGGAGCCGGAAACGCCGTCGGTACAGTGCCTTACGGCGGCTCGCTCGTAACGTATGAGAAAGACGGCCAGTGGGCGCGCGTCAAGTACGAACCCGCCGACGGCTCCCGCGCGCTCGAAGGCTATATGCCCGAATGGGCGCTGCTCAACCGCGTCGACCTCTTCCGCCTCCAGAGCATATTCGGCACCCCCGATGCCGCAGCTGCCGTCGCCGAGCCCCATCAGCGTCGCGCGCTGGTCAACTACTTCACCGCCCACGGACTCGTGGGACGCACCACCGACGAGGGCATTGCCGCCGGACTTCCCGAACCCAACGGCGACAACCAGTGGCAGCTGCGCGTACGCAACGCCCAGGCACCCATGCGCGAAGTCTTCTTCGGCAATATCTTCGACCCCGAATCCGACTATGCCGACATGGCCGTTATCCTCCATCCGCTCAACGGGGGCGACAACAAGCTGATTTACTATACCTTCGACAACGACGGCACTCCCGTGTTCCGCTTCGAGCGCGAAGTCGGGTCCCATAACCTCATAAGTTCGGTGACTGCCTCCGACGCCGCGCCGGACGGCATTGAAATCGAATTCGTCTATTGAACAAGCCTCAGTCATGACAGCATACCGCCACCGCCGCCGCAACCATCGCGGCACTCTCGCCATCATTCTCCTTGCAGCCACAGCCGCCATCGCCGCGTTGTGGTACTTCGGGAGCCGTGGCCCGGCATCAGGTATGCCTCTGGCAAACAGCGCCTCGGCTGCCGAAAGCCTCGCTCCGGCGCCCGAGACCCCGGCGGCTCCCGCGCCCGTAGCGCCGTCCGACGCCCCCGCAGGCCGCCCCTACATCCACATCGACAAGCAGACCATGACCCTGACGCTCTACGGCGCCGACGGCGCAGTCCGTGCCCGCTTCGGAGTGGCCACAGGTCAGGCTCCCGGCAACAAGCGCCGCCGCGGCGACATGCGCACCCCCGAAGGCTCTTTCACTATCTCGCAGATTCAGGACGCATCCTCGTGGACACACGACTTCGGCGACGGCAACGGCGTGATTCAAGGCGCCTACGGTCCCCGCTTCCTGCGCCTCGAGACTCCCGGATTCCGCGGCATAGGCATACACGGAACCCACGATCCCGCCAGCATAGGCACCCGCGCCAGCGAAGGCTGCATACGCCTGCGCAACGAGAACGTCGACTCGCTGGCACGCATGGTCACCGTCGGCACTCCCGTAATCATCACCCCCGGCGATGCCGACCGCGCCGCAAACGCGCAATGACTCCGATACTACCCGGAACCTTAGAACATAAAACATAAACCGAAACACAATCAATAAACAACTCAAATCCATGAGAACAGACTTAAGTTCGCAAATCAAGCTCGACCGGATTCCCAAGCGCTACTATGCGCCCGAAACCGAAATCGAGGCTGCGGCACTCTCCCGCGAGGAGAAACTCGACACCCGCATCAGCGAGACCGCCAACGACGGCGCCGAGGCTGTGGCAAACTATATCGTAAAGCACATCAACCGCTACAAGGGCAAGAAGGGCAAGTGCGTCCTCGCCCTCGGCGCCGGCAACTCCACACACCGTGCCTACGCCGCCCTCATCGAGAAATATCATCAGGGTCTGGTGAATTTCGACAACGTCGTGATTTTCAACCTCGCCGAGTTCTTCCCCACAGGCGACGACATGCCCTCGACATATAACCGTCTGGAGGACATTCTGCTGCGTCACATCGACATCGACCGTGCCAATGTCCACACCATCGACCCCGCCGTCAACAAGGAAAATATGGCCGACTACTGCGGCGCCTACCTCCAGAAAATCGAGGAAGAAGGCGGCCTCGACCTCGTCGTGTGCGAAATCGGCCCCAACGGCACACTCGCATTCAACGAGCCCGGCACCTCGCCCTCATCCAGCTGCCGCCTCGTGCTGCTCGGCAACGAGACCCGCCACCAGATTCAGAGCGACTACAAGTGCAACGACGTGCCCTCCACGGCAATAACCCTCGGCATTTCCGACATCGTCCGCGCACGCCGCGTTGCCACCATGGCATGGGGCGAAAGCCGCGCCGCCATCATCCGCAAGACAGTCGAGGACGACCCCACCGACAAGGTGCCCGCATCGCTCCTTCAGGGTCATCCCCACGTGAAGGTGTTCATCGACCTCCCCGCCGCCGAGGACCTCACACGCCTCAGCACGCCCTGGAAGGTGACATCCTGCGAGTGGGACGACAAGCTCATCCGCCGCGCCATCGTATGGCTCTGCAAGATGACAGGCAAGCCCATCCTCAAGCTCACCAACAAGGACTACAACGACTGGGGCCTCGGCGAACTCCTCGCCCTCTACGGTTCGGCCTATAACGTCAACATCAAGATATTCAACGACCTCCAGCACACCATCACCGGCTGGCCCGGCGGCAAGCCCGACGCCGACGACACCTACCGTCCCGAGCGCGCCAAGCCCTATCCCAAGCGCGTCATCGTCTTCTCGCCCCACCCCGACGACGACGTAATCTCCATGGGCGGCACCCTCAAGCGCCTTGTCGACCAGAAGCACGACGTGCACGTGGCCTACGAGACCTCCGGCAACATCGCCGTTGGCGACGAGGACATGATGCGCTACTTCCTGATGATGGACAAAATCGCGCCTATCTTCGGCTTCGACGGCGAGGCTTACGACAAGCTCTCCAAGGGCGTGTCGGAGTTCGTGGCCGGTAAGAAAGCCGGCGACATGGACAACGCCGACATCCGCGAAATCAAGACCATGATTCGTCAGGCCGAAGCAACCATCGCCTGCAACTATATCGGCGTCAAGCCCGGCCACATCCACTTCCTGCGTCTGCCCTTCTACGAGACAGGCACAATCAAGAAAGGCGATCTCAGCCAGGTCGACGTCGACATTGTCAAGAAACTCCTCGAAGACGTCAAGCCCCACGAAATCTTCGTGGCCGGTGACCTCGCCGATCCCCACGGCACCCACAAGGTCTGCACCGACGCCGTCCTTGCAGCCGTCGACGAACTCAAGGACGAGCCCTGGATGCAGGACTGCCGCATCTGGATGTACCGCGGCGCATGGGCCGAATGGGAAATCGACCACATCGAGATGGCAGTGCCCATCAGCCCCGAGGAACTCCGCTTCAAGCGCAACTCCATCCTCAAGCACCAGAGCCAGATGGAGAACGCTCCCTTCCTCGGCGACGACGACCGCCTCTTCTGGCAGCGCGCCGAAGACCGCAACCGCGCCACCGCTCAGCTCTACGAAGACCTCGGCCTCGCTTCCTACGAAGCTATCGAAGCCTTCGTGCAGTACAAGCCCATCCGCTAAGAAATAAAGCCACAGCACAGCGCCGGCACATATCACTACGATGTGTGCCGGCGTTTTTCATGTCCGGGCATAAAATCGCCGGACCCGATGGCGGGCCCGGCGAAGTGTGCGGGATATGTGCTGTGGATTAGCGGACGATAATCTTGGCGACCTTGCTGTCGACAGTCACGACGTAGATGCCGCTGCCGACGGGAATGCGGGTCACTTCCCGGCCTTCGACGCTGCTGACGGTGCGGCCGTCGACGGCGTTGACTGTAATCAGACGGCCCCGTGCGCCGCGGACTACGATGGTCTGCTTGTCGGCGGAGATGCTGATGCCTTCGCCTGCGATGTTCCCGATGCCGCTGAGGCTGATGCGGGCGAGGTTGGAGCCGCGCGATTCGCCTGCGGTGTAGATGGTGGTCACAACGTAGCTGTGGTCGCCTTCGGGAGCATTGGAGTCGGTGAATGTGGTTTCTTCAACGGGTTCGGCGTTGAGCTTCTCGCCGTTGCGCCATACGTTGTAGCCGACGATGCCAAGGTCCATGGTGGAGTAAGCCTTTTCGAAAGTGATGTCATCGACAAGGAGCATGAACGAACCGCGGGCGAGGCTGCGGATGGCAAAGTAGATGGTGCCTGCGGGCAGGTCAACTTCGACGCGCTGCCAGTTGGCGGGAACGGCAGTCTTCTGACGTACGACAGTGAAGTCGGCGATGTCGATGCCGGTCGAGGAAGCGAGTACTTCGATTTCTTCGGGATACTGGCTGCTGTAGCTGCGGGCGTAGAAGGCAATCTTCTGGGCGTTGCCGGAGAGCAGGGGCGAGATTGCCCAGTCGTCGGTCTGGCCGTCGTCGGAGCGGAACAGGGCTGCAAGGTACTTGTCGCCGCTGTGGGCGCTGAAAGTGGCGTTGCCGGTCTCGGTGCCGTTGAACACGAAGAACGAAGCCTTGGTCTCGCCGACGGTGATGCCGGGAATGGTCATGTTCTTGAAGCCGCCGACTGCTGTCTGGTCAGCGTCGATGAATGTCCAGCCTTCGATGCTGTGTGCCCACGATTCGGCACCTTCGAGGTCTTCGGTCACAAGTTCGCAGACGCCGCCTTCGAGGTTGGGTTCCGACCAGCTGAGTTCGGCACCTTCGGCTACTGCCTTGGCCCGGAGGTCGGTCACTGCCGGAAGAGCGGAGTGACGCGGAGCGACTATGACTTTCGCCGAAACGTTGTTGTCAGGATTCTCGTCGAGGCCGTAGACAACCGACACGTGGTACGATATGGCCTGCTCGGCGAGCTGGTGCATCTGCACGGGGAAGCTGACGGTCTTGGAAGTCGACGAGGAGTGTGCGCTGCAGTCCTTGGTGGCTACGAGTTCGTCGTCGGCATAGCGC
>JAIDUY010000270.1 GCA_029059965.1 Muribaculaceae bacterium | reverse complement strand
GTGATTTCGGCTGCGCCGTAGCTCTCTTCGGGGCTGTCCAGACCGCTGTCCTGGCTCAGGTTGAGGTGGTAGAGGTTGTCGGTGGTGTCGACAATGGTGGCGGCGCGCACTCCGCGGCGGTAGTTGTTGATGAAGAGGTTGCGCATGATGGTGAACACCCAGCCTTTGAAGTTGGTGTTGTCGGTGTACTTTTCTTCGTTGTCGAGCGCCTTGAGGGTGGTGTCCTGAAGAAGGTCGTAGGCATCATCGCGGTTGTTGGTCAGCATGTATGCGAAGTTGAGCATGTTGGCCTGGAGGCTCATCAGATTGGATTGGAATTTTGCGCTTGCCATAGTGGTGAAGTTTAGAGTAGTTTTTGAATTCGTTTTTCGGACTTGTCGGAGGTCTTTGTTTCCTTTCGACGTTTCAAAATTACTCAGCTTTTCGCCGATGTCAAGTTTTTTAATGTTAAAATGTGTTTAGTGATTGAGTTTGTTCGTTTATGTGGGTTAATATATCTGGTAGTCAAGTGATTAAAATTTGAGAAAATTTGTTACAGAATTGTTACGACATTGAAAAGGCATCTTAATGTAATATGACTGTAACGTAATTGTGCGCAATCTGTGCTCGCTTGCGGGCTCTTCGCCGTCCATCCCCTGAGCTTTGCGAAAACGTCTGTAGGGATGCACCCCGGTGCATCCGCTTCCCTCAACTTTGAGGCGGTAAGTGAATAACGAATCAGTAGACGAAAGGCGTTTTCGACAACGAGACGGACGGCGGATGCACCGTGGTGCATCCCTACAGAGTTGACATTGATATGGTTGGCCGCCACAGTGGCGTCCCGCCGGAGGCCCTTTCCGTGTGTTTGCCGGGATTGTGCATCCCCCGCGACAGACGACCTTCCATGTGGTGTGCCGTTGACGTCCGCCAATGTGGCGGTCGGCAAAGAAGCGGCGGAGCCGCGATGTCGTGTTTAACCCCATGCGTAACGTAGTGGAGCATGGGGTAGGGCAACCGCCAAGGCCGGAGCCTCGAAGAGGCGATGTAGTCCGGAGTCTTGCGTTAGCACTACAGCGCCTCTACGAGGCTTATTGAGTTTCGGGGCACCACTCCCCATGTTGCGCTACGCTCCACATGGGGTTAAACACAACGGCGCCGCTCCGCGGCTATGGTTTCGTACGGAATTCGCAGTGCTTGGTAAAATATGTGCAGGAGTACGACATTTTTTGTGGCCGATTCGTCATCGTCTCTTCGCCGTTCGCGCTTTTTTGCCTAAATTTGTGGCTGTAATCTTTTTCTTCGCGGGCGCGATGCTTCGCGCCCCTACCTTTTTGCAATGGAAAATACTGACAAGGCATTGCGCCCGGGAACGATACTCAGAGGCGTCAACGCATACCGCATCGAGCGCGTGCTCGGTGCGGGAGGTTTCGGCATCACCTATCTGGCGAGCTTCGCCATGCGTTCGGGCAACCTGACCGTCCGCGCCAATGTCGCTATCAAAGAGCACTTCATCGGCTCGCACTGCGAGCGCGGCACCGACGCCACCATGGTTGTTTGCCCCGGCACGCAGGACTCGCGCACCCTTGTCGCCAACAGCCTCAAGGACTTCATCGCCGAGGCGCGGCGTCTGGCCGACTATGGCAAAGGGCACGACAACATTGTCAAAGTCAACGAGATATTCGAGACCAACGGTACGGCCTACTACGTCATGGAGTACCTCGACGGGCAGAGCCTCGCCGACTATGTCGCCGCCCGCGGTCCGCTCGACGAGCAGGGCATCCGCAGCCTCGTCCTGCCGATTGTCGACGCCGCGGCCTACCTCCACAGCCGGCGCCTGACACACCTCGACATCAAGCCCGGCAACATCATGCTGGCCGTCAACGAGGACGGGAGCCTGCGCCCCGTGCTCATCGACTTCGGCCTCAGCAAGCACTACAACGAGGACGGCTCGGCCACATCGACCGTCAACACCATGGCCTTCAGCGACGGCTATGCTCCGGTAGAGCAGTACATGGGCATCCGCACTTTCAGCCCCACCGCCGACGTCTATGCCCTCGGCGCCACCATGCTCTTCGCCGCCACGGGGCAGAATCCGAGCCGCTCCGGCGACTGGCCCGGCGGCGAACCCGCCGCCACCTTCGCCGCCCTGCCGCTGAGCCAACAGATGCGTGCGGCCATGACCTGCGCCATGGCTATGAACAAGGGCGACCGCTACTCCGACGCAGGCGTTCTCCTCGCCGCCCTCGGCTCGACCCCCGCTCCCGCCGACAACGCCACAAAGACACTCCCGCCGCAGCCCGCCGCCACAAAGCCGTTGCCCAAGCCGGAAGTTCCCACTCCCGCGCCGATATATCCCTCGCCGGAGCCTCCGTCGCCTGTATCACCTATGCCTTTGGCCGCCAAACCGACGCCAAACCGCAAGCCGCTGCTAATAGGCATCATTGCCGCCGTGCTCATCATCGGCGCAATCCTCGGCTTCGTGTTTGCCGGCGGAGGCAACGACAGCGACAGAGCCACCTATCTGACCCCTCACAACCTCGACCTCGCAGTCCGCGCTTCCGACGGCCAGACCTACTATTTCAACACCGACAACTGGCAACGCCTGATTCAGCCCGACGACGAAAAGCTCGGCGTGGTCATAATAAAAGACGGCCAGCGATTCACCCTATCGCTGGATTGCACGGAGCCGATGAATTGGAATGAGGCCATGAGCCGCTACTCCAACGTCATGCCCACGAAAGAGCAGGCCGAAGCAATGGCAACGCAGAATCAGGTCATTAATGAAGCCATAAGAAGTTTCGGTGGACTCGTGCCAAATGTAACCAATTGTTATTGGACAAAAACTGCAGATGGTTCTAACAAAGCGTGGCAATTGGTATTGGCATCTGGTGGTTATATCTACAATTACAACAAGATTAATACAGCAAGGGTCCGCGCTGTCGCGCCTATTCCTACAGATGAAACCGTAATCACAGAAGCGGAAGAGCTTGTTGAAGAGGTTGTTGTCGATTCCGTGGTATCTTACGCCCCGACAGCCGAAGAAATCGCCGCCGCCCGACGTCAGGAACAGGAAGCTGCCGAAGCCCGAGAACGCCAACGACAGGAAGCTGCCGAACGTGATAGATTGAGGCAACAACGAAATCAATCAAGAACACCTCATAATCTTGATCTTGCAGTGCGGGGTTCTGATAATCGGACATATTATTTCAATCAGAATGATTGGCAGAATCTGATGCAGCCGGGAGATGAGAAGCTCGGCGTGGTAGTAATTGGGCCTGGTCCACGATTCATTATTTCTTTGAATTGTACGGAGCCGATGACTTGGAACGAAGCCATGCGCCGTTTTGGCAATGTGATGCCTGGGGCAAGTCAATTGGGAGCTATGGCAGAGCAGCATCAGGCGATAAATAATGCTATACGAGCTTTCCATGGGGTAATTCCTTCGGATGATAGCTATTGGTCAAAGGATGCAGACCGCCACCATACCGCAATTACTACGATTTATATGCCGTCCGGCTACATTACTACTTGTGCGAATGAGAATTCTACTTATCGAGTTCGCCCGGTATATGCCATTCCGTAGGTCTCGATAATCACTAATTTGTTCCGCTCGCGCAGCGTCTTTGTCGTAAGCCGCGGCGATAAGCATATACCCCCATCCGTTGCCCCGCTCGGTCGGTCATGTTGCACGTTGTCGCGGCGGGCGCGATGTATCGCGTCCCTACGGTTTCGCCCCGGCCAATTACGCATTCTCAATTCTCAATTTACCCACACATTCTCAAATTTTTTGTAACTTTGCGCAGACGTGGGCGGGCGTATTATAATAATACGGTCGGAATGACGTTTAAAATGATATGACACAACTCAAACGACTTACTGTTCTGTTAGCCGCAGTTGCGGCCTATGCGGGCGCCGATGCCTGCACAAGCCTCATCGCTGCCAAGGGCGCAGCCGCCGGAGGCTCGACGATGATAACCTATGCCGCCGACAGCCATACCCTCTACGGCGAGCTCTACCGCCAGCCCGCCGCCGACCATGCCGAGGGCGCCATGCGTCCTGTGGTTGAGTGGGATACGGGCAAGCCTCTGGGCGAAATCGAGGAAGTGGCACACACCTTCTCGACCATCGGCAATATGAACGAGCACGGCCTCACCATCGCCGAGAGCACTTGGGGCGGACGTCCCGAGCTCGAAGGCTCCGGCCTTATCGACTACGGCTCGCTGATCTATATCACCCTGCAGCGCGCCCGCACCGCCCGCGAGGCCGTCGACGTGATGACCGGCCTTGTGGACCGCTACGGCTACGCCTCGTCGGGCGAGTCGTTCTCTATCGCCGACCCGGACGAGGTGTGGGTGATGGAACTCATCGGCAAGGGTGCCGACGACAAGGGCGCCGTGTGGGTGGCCCGTCGCGTGCCCGACGGATATATCAGCGGACATGCCAACCACAGCCGAATCCACCGCTTCCCGATGAACGACCCCGAGACACTCTATTCGCCCGACGTGGTCGACTTCGCCCGCGCCAAGGGCTACTACGAAGGCCCCGACAGCCTCTTCAGCTTCTCGCGCGCATATGCCGTCACCGACGCCGGAGCCCTCCGCGGCTGCGACGCCCGCGTGTGGTCCTACTTCCGCCGCTTCGCCCCCGCCGGCAGCATGGACGCCTACGAGGCGTGGATTCTGCGCGGACAGGGCGAGCCCATGCCCCTGTGGGTGCGCCCCGAGCGCGAGCTCACCGCCAACGACCTCAAATGGATGATGCGCGACCACTTCGAGGGCACCGTGCTGGACATGACGCAGGACATCGGCGCAGGCCCCTTCGAGTCGCCCTACCGCTGGCGTCCTATGGGTTATAACATCGACGGTGTCGAATATACCCACGAGCGCGCCATCGCCACACAGCAGACCGGCTTCTCCTTTGTGGCCGACATGAACCACGCCCGCCACGACGCCATGAAGGGCATCCTGTGGTTCGGCGTCGACGACGCCAACACCTGCGTCTACGTCCCCGTGTTCAACTCGTCGGACACCGTGCCCCCGAGCCTCGACGGAGCCACCGCCGACCTCTACAACCTGTCGTGGGAGTCGATGTTCTGGGTCAACAACTACGTTGCCAACCAGGCATATAACCGCTACTCGCAGATGATTCCCGACATCCGCGCCGTGCAGTCGCGCCTCGAGAACGGCGCCGAGCAGGCAGTCGGCGAAGCCGCCGCAGCCCTTGCCGGCAGCGACTATGCCACCGCTCAGAACACCCTGCGCGAGCTCACGCTGAGCACCGCCGCCAATGTAACATCCGACTATCACCGCCTCGGCGACTACCTGATGGTCAAGTTCCTCGACGGCAACATCAAGCGCGAGGCCGACGGCGCCTTCCAGCGCAACGAGCACGGCATGCCCGTGCAGCCCGAATTCGGCGGCTACAACGAGCGCTACTTCCGCTCCATCGTCAACGATGCCGGCGAGCGCCTGCGCGTCGTGGAGCCCGAATGACACCCATCCATCAACCGATTAAAACTGCAATACAATATGACAGACAAAGAAAAAATCGAACCCGGCAAATACTTCGAGCTGGTGTACAAACTCTTCCGTGTTAACGCCGACGGCACCGAGACCCTGGTGCACGAAGTAGAGGCCGACGATCCCGACCGTGCCATCCTCGGCATCACCCCCGGCTTCGTCAAAGCCCTCGAGGACGCCGTCGCAGGCCTCGCCGCCGGCGACAGCTTCGAGTTCACCGCCGGTCCCGACGACGCCTTCGGCCCCTACGACCCCGAAGAAGTGATGTCGCTGCCCCGCGACCGCTTCCTCATCGACGGCAAGTTCGACGAGCAGATGTTCGCTCCCGGCTCGCTCATCCCCCTGATGACCTCCGACGGCTACCGCATCGACGGCCTGGTAGTAGACCTCACACCCACCGAAGTCGTGCTCGACTTCAACCATCCCCTGGCCAAGGACAAGGTGCACTACACCGGCCGGGTGACCCTGGTGCGCCAGCCCACCGAGGACGAGCTCCAGCCCTCCTGCGGATGCGGCTGCGGCGACGGATGCGGTTGCGGCGACGGATGCGGCTGCGGCGACAACAATGGCGGCTGCGGCTGCGGTTCCTGCTGATGATTCAGGCCCGGAACATACACAAGCGCTTCGGCGAGCTCGAAGTCCTCAAGGGCATCGACCTCGACATTCCCGACGGACGCATCACGGCCATCGTCGGACCCAGCGGCGCCGGCAAGACCACTCTGCTGCAGATTCTCGGCACCCTCAGCGCCCCCGAACCCGGCGGCAGCCTGCGCTTCGGCGGCACCGACAGCACCGGCATGAACGACCGGCGCCTGTCGCGCTTCCGCAACGACAACATCGGCTTCGTGTTCCAGTTCCACCAGCTCCTGCCCGAGTTCACCCTTGTCGAGAATGTGGCCATGCCCGCCCTCATCGGCGGCGCATCCATGGCCGAGGCCACCGCGCGCGCCACGGCGCTGCTCGAGCGCCTCGGGCTGGCCGACCGCCGCAGTCACCGCCCCTCGGAACTCTCCGGCGGCGAGTGCCAGAGGGCGGCAGTGGCCAGGGCGCTTGTCAATAAGCCCGCCATCGTGCTGGCCGACGAGCCCACCGGCAGCCTTGACTCCGCCAACCGCACATCGCTCCACAGGCTCTTCTTCGAGCTGCGCGACGAGCTCGGCGCCACCTTCGCCATCGTCACCCACGACGAGGGGCTGGCTTCGGACGCCGACGTCACCGTACATATGTCCGACGGACGCATCGCCGGAGTGCGCGGCCTCGACGGACGCTACATGCGCAAGTAACCCTACATATATATAGCAAACATACCATCTCTCCAACCATCTGAAGAAAAATGAAGAAAACTCTCACAGCTTTCATGCTCACCCTGGCCGTGATTCTCGGCCTGACATCGTGTAACACCAACGACGGTCCCGAAGTAAACGAGAACTACTTCCTCGACATCGTCAACTACGAAGCCGACAGCCCCACAGGCTCCACATTCACCTTCCGCCGCCAGGGCGACTCCGAGCTGATAACCCTCACCTGCCCGCAGCGCCTCTCCGCAAACGACTTCAAGGTCGGCACACGAGTGATTATCAACTATGTGCCCGAAAGCGGCAAGCAGTACGTCAGCGGTCCGGTGCGCCTTGTGGCCGCCGCCAACGTCGAAGGCCGCGGCGAGGCCATCCCCCGCGCCACCAAGGCCGAGACCGACGACTGGGCTTCGGACGGCATCACCGTGCACGCCCTCTTCCGTTCCGGCAACTTCATCAACCTGCAGTTCACCGGCGCACTCGGCGCACAGAAAGCCGTCGTCAAGATGCTTGTCGACTCCGAGACAATCGACAGCGACACCCCCGAGGTCTACATCATCTACGGCCCCTACACCGGCGTTGTCGACCATACATACATGTTCTACGGCTCGTGGAGCATCGCCGACATCTGGAACCGTCCCAACTGCAAGGCCATCCGCATCAACTTCAAGGGCATGGGTACGGTAATCAGCCCCGTCACCATCGCCAAGAGCGGTTCCGACACCCCCTCACGACCCCTCGAGGCAAATATCTGACACCGATATACTAACCATAAAAATAACCACAGCGGCTCCGCCGCCCAAATAAAAACTCACTACAATGGACAAACCCCAGCAGAAAGAACTCAAGATAGAGCTTACTCCCGAAGTGGCAGCCGGCCACTACTCCAACCTCGCCGTCATCTCCCACTCCGGCAACGAATTCTTCATCGACTTCATCTCCATGGCTCCCAATATGCCTCAGGCTAAGGTGCAGAGCCGCATCGTCATGACCCCCGAGAATGCCAAGAACCTCCTCGGCGCCCTCAACGACAACATCCGCAACTACGAGAAGACCTTCGGCGAAATCGTGCGCAAGCAGCCCCGCAACGCCGGTCCCCAGGGCGGTATACCCAACCCCTTCGAAGCTTAATCCGCAAGACAGCAGCACAAAGCCATGCTCACCATCTATAACTCCATGTCCCGCGAAAAGGAGACCTTCAAGCCCCTCCATGAACCGATGGTGGGCATGTACGTCTGCGGGCCGACGGTCTACGGCGACGCCCATCTGGGCCACGCAAGGCCGGCCATAACCTTCGACATCCTTTTCCGCTACCTCCGTCACCTTGGCTACAAAGTGCGCTATGTGCGCAACATCACCGATGTAGGCCACCTCGAGCACGACGCCGACGACGGCGAGGACAAAATCGCCAAGAAAGCACGCCTCGAGCAGCTCGAACCCATGGAAGTGGTACAGTACTACCTCGACCGCTACCACCGCGCCATGGACGCCCTCGGCGTACTGCCTCCGTCGATAGAGCCCCACGCCTCGGGACACATCATCGAGCAGATCGAGTACATCAAGACCATCCTCGACGCCGGCTACGCCTACGTCAGCGACGGCAATGTCTACTTCGACGTGCCCAAGTTCAACCGCGACAAGGGCTACGGCAAGCTCTCCGGCCGCAACATCGACGAGCTCCTCGCCACCACGCGAGCCCTCGACGGCCAGGACTCCAAGCGCAATCCCGCCGACTTCGCACTCTGGAAGAAGGCGGCTCCCGAGCACATCATGCACTGGCCATCGCCCTGGAGCGAAGGATTTCCCGGATGGCACCTCGAGTGCTCCACCATGAGCGAGAAATACCTCGGCGAGGTGTTCGACATCCACGGCGGCGGCATGGACCTCAAGTTCCCCCACCACGAGTGCGAGATAGCGCAGTCGGTGGCGCACAACGGCCATCCTTCCGTCCGCTACTGGATGCACAACAACATGATTACCATCAACGGCAAGAAGATGGGAAAGAGTCTGGGCAACTTCATCACCCTCGAGGAGTTCTTCACCGGCAGCCATGAGCTGCTGGAGCAGCCCTACTCGCCGATGACCATACGCTTCTTCATCCTCCAGGCGCACTACCGCGGCACCGTCGATTTCAGCAACGAGGCACTGCAGAGCGCCGAAAAGGCACTCGAGCGTATGCTCGACGGCTACGCTCGCCTCGACAACCTCAAGGCATCCGCGCAGGCTCCCGGCACCGCCGAAGCCATCGCCGACATCCGCCGCCGCGCCTACGAGGCCATTGACTACGACCTAAACACGCCCGTCCTCATCGGCGTGCTCTTCGACGCCGTTCGCCTCATCAACCAGATAAACGACGGTAAGACAGCAG
>JAIDUY010000027.1:3397-6088 GCA_029059965.1 Muribaculaceae bacterium | reverse complement strand
CAAGGGCTCCGACTGCGTGGCGCAGCATGGCCAAGGCGTTCTGAGGCGAGTCGGACAGCGGGTCGGCGGCGAGACGAATCTTGGATTTTATCTCGCCGAGATTGGCAAGCAGTTCGCGCTCGCGTTCGAGCGACTCGCTTTCGCCGGGCTGCAGGTTCATCGAGTCGAGCTGCTGATACTGGTACGCGATGTAGTCGGCATCGGCCTGATTGCGGCGGATGAGCTCGCGCGTGTCAGTATAGTTCTTCAGTGCTGCCTTGTATGCCTTGTATGCCTTGCCGTACTCTTCGAGCAGGTCCGAGGTGTCGGCAAGCGTATCTATTACGGTGAGCTGATAGTCGGTCGAGGCCAGCAGCAGGTTCTGGTGCTGCGAATGGATGTCGACCAGGTGAAGGGCTATTTCGCGCAGTACGCCGAGTGTGACGGGCGTATCGTTGACGAATGCGCGCGAGCGTCCTCCGGGCAGGAGTTCGCGGCGCAGTATGCACTCGTTGCCCTCGGCTCCGTCGAGTTCGTTGGCGGCAATGGCCGCGGCGACGGCGGGTGCGCTGGCATAGCCGAATACAGCTTCGATGACGCTCTTTCGCGAGGCATCGCGGACGGCGCGCAGGTCGGCGCGACCGCCCAAAAGCAGTGACAGAGCACCGAGGATGATGCTCTTGCCCGCGCCGGTCTCGCCGGTGATGATGTTGAAGCCGGGGGCGAACTCGATGTCAAGTTCGGCGATAAGGGCGTAGTTGCTTATGTGCAGTGTCTTTATCATCGCTGCTCGGCTCCCCGTTTGATTTCCTCGAGCCTTGTCTGTTCCGTGGGATAGATGGGTTCGAGCAGATTATATACTTTCGTACGTTCCTCGGCGGGTGCCTTGGAATAGATGTTGACGAGTTCGTCGAGTTTGGCGTCCTTGAACATCGACAGGGCCACCGACATGGGTGCGGCCGAATAGATGTTGCCGATGACACCGAGGGACTCGGTCACGGTGGCGCGTCCGCGGTCGACCGACGTTGCCATCTGGTCGAGGCCGAGGCGATGGTAGCGGTATGTGAGGTCGCGGATGGCCGAGGTGGCGGGTTCGGTGTAGACCGACAGCACCGCCGAACGGTTCTTGGTGTCCTCGAAGGCCTTCCAGCCTGCCTCGCCGCTGCTCTGCGCCATCTGCACTATCTGCTTGAGGCGGTCGAAGTAGCTGTCGCCGCCGTTGGGGGCGAAGCTGTCGAAGTCGATGGCCAGGATGAGATAGGCGTAGAAATTGAGGATGGCCGTGAGCTGACTCTCCATGTTGTTGACGGAGAATACCAGCGGCTCGTTCTCACGGTATGTGAAGTCTATCTTGCTGTCCTTGAAGTTTATGAGCGTCGTCGTATAGGAGCTGTTGTAGACCGGACGGAGCGACTGCACCTGCAGGTCGCCCTTGAGGACGTCGTCGGCGTACTCCTTTATTGTGAAGAACAGGCGGCATTCGATTTTCTCGTTGGGCGAGAACTGGGCGTTGGTGAACACTGTCGTGTTCATGTACTCGCTGATAGCCTCCTGAAGGGTTTCGAACACCTGCTTGCTGCCCGAAATCTGGTCGGCATTGACCGTCACGGAGCAGTTCAGCTCCTGGGCGCGTGTCAGCGCCGGAGCCGAGAGCACGGCAACAAGCAGCAGTATGTTCATCAGTATTTTCATCTGTCGGCTTCCTTTGTCTTTAGGGCTTGCTGTATGGTGTCGAGAATGTCGGCGGCGACTTCGTCCTTGCTTTTGAGCGGAAATTCATGCACCCGGCCGTCGCGGCACACGACAGTCACCTTGTTGGTATCGGTTCCGAAACCAGCTCCGGGGTCGGCAAGGCTGTTCATCACCACCATGTCGAGGTTCTTGCGGCGGAGCTTGTCGGCGGCGTTGGCGACGCCGTTCTCCGTCTCGAGCGCAAATCCGGCAAGGAGCTGCCCTGCCCTGCGCTCTGCGCCGAGGGTGGCGGCGATGTCGGGATTCTTGACAAGGGTGATGCTGTCGACTTCGTCGCGCTCACGCTTTATCTTATGGTCGAGGGTATGCGCGGGGGCATAGTCGGCCACGGCGGCGGCGAAGATGGCGATGTCGGCATGAGCGAAGGGCTCGCGACAGGCTTCGAGCATCTGGCGCGCGCTTTCCACACGCATCACACGCACGCTGTCGGGCAGCTCGCGGCTTACGGACACCGGACCGCAGACAAGGGTCACTTCGGCGCCGCGGCGGGCGGCTTCGTCGGCGAGGGCGAAGCCCATTTTACCGGTCGAGAAATTGCCGATGAAGCGCACCGGGTCGATGCGCTCGTAGGTGGGTCCGGCCGTGATGAGCACCTTGCGTCCTTCGAGGGAGCGGTCCTCGCGCGAGGCGAACCACCGTTCGAGGAAGGCCGCGATGTTCTCGGGTTCCTCCATGCGTCCGCGTCCGCTCAGGCCGCTGGCGAGCTCGCCGGAGGCAGGTTCGATGACCAGCACGCCGTCGCCGCGAAGTGTCTCGATGTTGCGGAGCGTGGAGGGATGCTTCATCATGTCGAAGTCCATGGCCGGTGCGACAAAGACCTGACTGCGTGCCGACAGGTATGTCGTCACCAGCATGTTGTCGGCTACTCCCGTGGCCATCTTGGCCAGGGTGCAGGCCGTTGCGGGGGCGATGACCATGGCGTCGGCCCAGAGACCTATGTCGACATGCGAATGCCATTCT
>JAIDUY010000027.1:0-3387 GCA_029059965.1 Muribaculaceae bacterium | reverse complement strand
CTCCCGTATTGGCCGTGAAGAAACGGCTGATGACGGGCTTCTGCGACAACGAGGACAGGGTGACGGGCGTGATGAACTCCAGCGCCGACGGCGTGGCTACAACCTGCACCTCTGCTCCGGCCTTGACAAGCAGACGAAGCAGCGTCACGCTCTTGTAGGCGGCAATACCTCCGGTGATACCCAGAACGATGTGCTTTCCTTTCAGTGCCGATGTACTCATTTCTGTTCTTCCGGACTTTGCTTATTTCTTGGATGCCCTCAGCCGCACGCGGGTGAAAGCGTTCTTGGTGTTCTGTGCGAAGTCGCCCTGCATGATCCAGCTGTAATAGCCGGGGTCGGCGGCAAGGACTTCCTCGGCGAGGCGTCCCTTGTACTTGCCGAAGTTGATGACTTCTCGCTTCTGATCATCGTAGACCAGGCGTCCCATCAGGTCGACGTTGCGGTTGGGCGACGAGAACTCCGACAGGGCATTGAGCTCGGTGGGGAGGTCGTCGTATTTCTCGAGCTGGGCCATGAGCACCTCCATTGTGGCGCGGGTGTCGGCCAGAGCGCTGTGAGCCTCCTCGAGATTCTTGTCACAGTAGTACTTATAGGCCGCCACAAGTGTACGGGGCTCTTTCTTGTGATAGATTGTCTGCACGTCGATGAAGCGGGCGCGCGAGATGTCGAAATCGACGCCGCAGCGGGCAAATTCCTGATCGAGCAGAGGAATGTCGAAGCGGTTGCTGTTGAAGCCTGCGATGTCGCATCCGGCGAGAAACTGCGCCAGCGAGGCCGCCACCTGCCTGAAAGTGGGTTCGGAAGCCACGTCGGCATCGGTGATGTGATGTATGGCCGTGGCCTCGGCGGGGATGGGCATTTCGGGATTGATGCGGCGAGTGCGTTCGTGCACCTGTCCGTCGGGCATGAGCTTGACGACGGAAATCTCGACGATGCGGTCGTGGATTATGTTGGTGCCCGTGGTCTCGAGGTCGAAGAACACGAGCGGGCGGTTGAGGTTCAGTTTCATCTTATCAGAATTCACCGACGGTTATGGGAGCCAGAAGCATGAGCAGCTCGGTGTTGTCGGGCTCGGTGGCAGGACGGAATACGCCGGGACGCGAGGCGTCGCCGAGGTTTACGATGATTTGGTCGTCCTTCATTGTGTTGAGAATCTCCATGAGGCACTGGGCGCTGAAGCCGATGGTGAGCTCGTTGCCGGAGTAGGAGCAGGGCACCTGCTCGCGGGCGCTGGTGCACAGGCTGGGGTCGTTGCTCTTGAGGAGGATGCACTCGGGCGTCATGCGGAATTTCTCAAGGCCGCCCTTGACTTCGACAAAGAGGCCTACGCGACGTACGGCGTTCAGCAGAGCCACGCGCTCGACGGTAAGCACGTTGGTGTTGTTCTTGGGCAGCACGCGCTGGTAGTCGGGATAGTTGCCGTTGAGGAAGGTGCACTGGAAGGTGAAGTTCTCGCTCTCGATGACGGCACTGCGGCTGGTCATGGTGATGTTGAGCGTCTCCTCCTTGGCGAACACGTTCTTAAGCACGTTCGAGGGCTTGGAAGGAATGACGCAGCGTCCGGTGACGCCGGGAGCTGTGCGACGGTCGATGTAGCGCACGAGCTTTCGGGTGTCGGTGGCCACGTAGGTCACGCTGTCGGGCTGAACGTCGAGCAGAACGCCTTGCATGATCTGGCGGTACTCGTCGGTGCTGGCTGCGAACATGGTGTTGTCGAGACCTTCGATGAGCTGGCTGGTGGCAAGGCTGAAGCTGACGGGCTCGCCCTTGGTGTCGGCGGTAAAGGCGGGGTACTGTTCGGAAGAGATACCGACGAAGGAATAGTGGCCGGAGGGATAGCTGAGTTGCACCTCGAGAGTCTCGTCGTTGACATCGATTTCCATGCCCTGGTCAGGCAGCTCCTTGAGGAGCTCAACCAGACGTCGTGCGCCCAGACACAGACTGCCGTTGCCCTCGGCATAGGGCACCTCCAGACGTGCGGTGAGGGCGTTTTCCTGGTCGGAGCCGGTGATGGTGAGGATGTTTCCTTCGAGGGTAATCAGGAAATTATCCAGTATCATCAGCGCGTTTTTGGAATTGATGACCTTGCTCACGGCGGAGGTGGCGTTATAGAGGGTTTTGCTCGAAACGTTGAATTTCATGACTGTATGCGGTGGTTTTGATTTCGGGTTTAATGAGTTAGGGCTCGCGCGCCCTATTAATCGGCAAATTTAGCAAAATTTTCCGTATTGGCAAAAGGATTTTCAGGCTTTTGCCCAAACTTGATGATTGTTCGTATTTTATGAGGCTTTTAGTTCCACATGGCTTCTGTTTCATTGTGTTTTGAATCTTTTTGTGTAACTTTGCCCCGAATTATACAGTTTCGACAATGATTTTTTCCTTCCGCCGCATATTGTCCTTAGCTGTTCTGGCTGCAGTCTGCGTCATGGCCCGGGCCCTGGACCTGCCGGTCAAGACCGTAAACGGCCGACAGTACTACTATTACCGCGCCAACAACCGGGAGTCGGTCCACGGGCTCAGCAAGAAGCTGGGCATCAGCCGCGAAATGATTGTGGCTTACAACCCGTCCGTTGCCGACGGCATCAAGCGCGGAGCCATTCTCTACTTCCCGGTCGAGGACTTCGCCGAAGACGACATCGACACCAACGACACAATCGCCGCAGACTCTGTTGCCGTAGCGGAAGAGGCTGCCGCCGACTCCGTGCCCGTAATCGAGAAAGCGCCGAGGGCGCTCATCGCATTGCCTTTCGGCCTCGCTTCCGGTGCCGATTCGCGTCAGAACAAGCATTCGGTCGATTTCTACAAGGGCTTCATGCTGGCCGCCGACACCCTCGCCGACCGTTCCGGCGCCGTCGAAATCGAGGCCGTCGACCTGAGCTCGGCTGCATCGCTGCCCGATTCGGCAGTTCTGCGCTCGGTTGTGGCCGTCCTGCCCGAAGACGACGCCGTCCTCGCCCCTCTCGCCGGGGAATGCGAAGCCGCAGCAACATACGTGCTCAATCTTTTCAACGTCCGCGACACCACCTACATGACGAATCCCTACATGATGCAGGCCAACATACCCGCCGCCATCATGTATCGCAAGGCTGCCGAAGGACTGATGCAGGAATACGACGGCTACATCCCCGTCATCATCCGCAGCACCACCGGACGCAACGAGAAGGAGCCGTTCACCGACTACCTTGCGGCACTGTGCGATAGCCTCGGCCGCGAATACATCAGGATAGACTACGACGGCTCGCTGACATCGTCCGACCTCGCCGTCCTCGAGAATGACGCCGCCCTAAGCTATGTATTCGTTCCCTCATCGGGCACGCTGGCCGAGTTCAACCGCTTCGCCTACGCGCTGCGCAACTTCCGCGACAGCCTTGTGGCGCGCGTCGAGCC
>JAIDUY010000269.1 GCA_029059965.1 Muribaculaceae bacterium | reverse complement strand
GTCCGGCCGTGCTGATTGCCAATGAGTTCTTCGGCAGCGACAACCGTCTCATCGTCAGCACTCGCGGACGCAACCTCACCGACAACCGCGCCCTTGTCAGCGACCGCACCGGGGCGTTCGGAACCGAGCCCGTCGTAATCCTCATCGACGAGTTCACGGCAAGCGCCAGCGAAATCCTCGCAGGAGCCGTGCAGGACAACGACCGCGGCCTCATCATCGGCCGCCGCTCCTTCGGCAAGGGTCTGGTGCAGACGCCTTTCGAGCTGGCCGATTCCAGCGAGTTCCGCCTCACAGTGCAGCGCTACTACACTCCCTCCGGACGCTGCATACAGAAGACATACTCCGGCAGCGACCGCGACGACTACGAAATCGAGGTCTACAACCGTTACAGCAACGGCGAAATCTTCAGCGCCGACAGCATCCGCGTGGACTCGACCGAGATTTTCCACACCACCGGAGGCCGTCCCGTCTACGGTGGCGGCGGTATAATTCCCGATGTCTTCGTACCGAGCGACACCACCGGCGTGACTTCGTATTATATACGTGTAGCCAACGCCGGACTGCTGCGCGACTTCGCCTACGAGTACGCCGACCTCAACCGCGACCAGCTCTCCGAGAGCATCGACACGGGCGACCTGCTGTCGAAACTGCCGTCCGACTACGTTCTGCTGCAATCGTTTGTCAACTACGCCAATATCAAGGGCGGCGTGGCTCCGCGATGGTACTACATCAACACTTCGGCTCCTTTGATTGTTAATCAGATAAAGGCTCTTATCGCCAGGGATATCGTCGGTATGGACGGCTACTTCGAGGTCGTCAACACCACCGACCCCGTGGTGCTCGAGGCCGTGCGCCGCATCCGCAGCGGCGAGGCTTCGCACCCGATACAGAACCCGGACACTTCCGACCGCTGAGTCACGGCTCCGCGGCCTAAACGAGCAAGCAATCAAAGAGATGGAAAAATCCGAACTGAGGCAGATGATGCGCACGCGCAAGACTCTGCTCGACAATACCGAGCGGCGGATGGCCGCCGAGAGAGTCTTCGCCACACTGCGGTCGATGGCCGCCTTCATGATGGCCGACAATGTACTGCTCTACCACTCCCTGCCCGACGAGCTGTCCACTCGCGAGTTCTTCGACTCGCTCCCGTCCGACAAGCATTACTACCTGCCGCGCGTCAACGGCCTCGACCTCGAGATACTCCCCTACGAGAAATCGCGTCTCCACCTCGGCGCCTTCCGCATCGAAGAGCCTGACGGCGACGACACCGTCGACATCGACAGCATAGACCTCATCGTCGTGCCCGCCGTGGCCTATGACCGCCGCGGCAACCGCCTCGGGCGCGGCAAGGGCTACTACGACCGTCTGCTCAGCCGCAGCCGCGCCATCACTGTGGGCGTATGCTACGGCTTCCAGCTCGTCGACGAAATCGACGCCGAGGAGCACGATATCCCCGTCGACTTCGTCATCGCCGACGGCGCCGGAATTGTCCGCGGACGCCGTCGCTGACATCAGGCTCCGATAATATACAAGGCCGGATTCCTCGCGGGGCATCCGGCCTTGTCTGTATCGTGTCCGCCGATAGCGTCAGACGTAGCGGTAGTTGTGCTTGATGTCGAAGTCGTTGTCGCTTTGGCAGAGAAGAACTATGCAATGTATGAAGCCTATGAGTCCGGGAATGAAAGTCCAGCAGAACAGCAGGCAGAGGATGCCCATGCCGATGTTGCCCAGATAGAACCAGTCGATGCCGAAGTCGCCGAGGAAGAATGCCAGCAGCGCCGCCACACCCTTGCTCTTGTTGTCGGTGCGCACCATCTGAGGCTGGCGGGGCTGCTGATAGCCGTACGGCGCCTGCTGGGGATAGGGCTGCTGATACGGCTGCTGGTAGGGTTGCTGCTGGTAGGGTTGTTGCTGATAGGGCTGCTGCTGGTAAGGCTGCTGCTGATAAGGGTCGTTGTATGGCTGTGACATTTCAGGCTGAGGAGTATAAGGCTGCGGATTGTATGCCGGCTGAGGTCCGGGCTGTTGCGGGACGGCAGGTTGCTGCAGGCGCTTGCGGGGCTCGAAGGCTCCGGGACGCGGACCGAAGGTCTGCACTACGCCGCAATTGCCGCAGACGTACTGGTTTTTCTGCATATGGCGCATGTCGGTCGAGCCACAGGCACTGCAAACTGGATTGGCGGGCATAGGCGGGAGAAGAGATTTCTAAGTGAGTATGGCTGTTATATTGGTTGAATATGAGATGCAAATTTAATGATTATTATTGGAACAGCCTCAAAAACGCCCCGCTGTCAGCAATTTTTAACACAATCGAAGCACCCGCCACGGATTAGAATCCCTAACTTTGTAAACATACAACACAATCTGATATGGATTACAAACACTTCCGACGCCACTTGGCCGAGCGCCTCGGCCGCCCCGTGGCCGATGTCGACTCCCTCACCGAAGGTCTCGGCATCGTCCTGCGCCAGTCGTGCTCCGAGCTCGACAGGGTGGCCGTGCCCACCTTCGGCACATTTGTACCCGTGAAACACGACGAGAGCGTCACTACCGACCTAAGTACCGGCCGAAAGATGCTGCTCCCTCCCGAAATAAAAATAGAATTCACTCCGGGCGCCATGCTCGTCAAACGTCTGCGCCATGAATGAAACCGTGAACCTGTCGCAAATCATTACCCGTCTGGCCAAGGTCACAGGTGCTGACAGCAACGTATGCCGCCACTACATCCGCGAGCTTTTCGGTGCCGTCACCGAGCTCCTTGCCGAGGGCGATAGTGTCGAAATCAAGGGTATAGGAACATTCATGCGCTCGGTCGAGCCGAGCGACGACGGCGAGCCCCGCGTGCTGTTCCGTGCCGACCAGGCTCTGGCCGAGGAAGTGAACCGCCCGTTCTCGATGTTCGAGGCCGTAGAACTTGCCGACGGTGTCGACGAGTCCGACCTCGCCGCAGCCACGGCCATTCCCGACGATGTGACCGTGGCTGTCGAAGCCGAGTCCGAACCACAGCCCGAACCCGAAATTCTCCCGCCCCCCGTCGAACCAGAACCCCGTCCCGAACCGGTGGCGGTGGTGGCGGAACCCGAATCCGAACCGACTCCCGAGCCGATAGCAGAACCCGAACCTCAGCCTGAAGCAGCGGTATTGCCGGCCGAGCCGATAATCGAGCCGATTCCCGAACCCGAACCTGTGGCGCTTCCCGAACCCGAACCTGCGCATATTCGAGCCGAGCGCCCCGACAACGTTGTCAAGCCGGTTCAGCCACGTCCTCGTCCCTCTTTTCCCGAGGACGAAGAGGACGACGACGCACCCCTGCCTGTACCTCCTGCCGGCGGCCGTCGACGCGCATGGCTTTGGGTGGTCATCATCGGCCTCGTCGCAGGCATCGTCATCGGCCTTATCGCAGGCTTGACGGTCGACGTCGGCGTCGAGCCCGCTCCCCTGCCTCCCGTCGACGGGGAGACCGCAGACGCTCAAACCGAGCAAGCCCCGGCCGTTTCCGAGCCCGAGGCGGCCGCCGCCGAGACTGCCGTCCTGCGCGCCGCCACGACGCCCGAGCCGACGCCCGCCCCAGCCAACCCGGCACCCGCACCCGCGGCACCCGAGCCTGTCTACGAGACGGTCAGCTCCACAAACTACCTTTCGTCCATGGCTCGCCGCCACTACGGCGCGCAGGTCTACTGGGTCTACATCTACGAAGCCAATGCCGACCATCTCGGTCATCCCGACCGAATCGCCCCCGGCACCCGCGTGGTGATTCCGCCACGAAGCAGTTTCCCGCAGGCATCGTCCGAGGCCGAGGCCCGACGCATGGCCGAACGCAAGGCTGCCGAAATCCGCGCACGCCATGCCCGCTGATGTCATTATGACAGTTTCGAGCCCCTCAGATATGCGTTATAACTATGTTATATAACATACGTTTTGCGCCACTATTAAATTTAATACTTTTTAAATAAATAACTATTTTTCACCGTTTTCCCATCCAAACCTGACATTTGGCGCCTCCAAAGCGTTAAATCGGACGGAACAGGTCGCAAATCGGACAAGATAGTATCACCATACCGTCGTTTTGGCACTTCTCGTCCCCTTGCGGATTTTGGCAGAATAAAAAATGCGACGTATCTTTGTTCACGGAAATGATACGACAAGCATTGATCAGTGCTTTTTCATATTAAAAATCTGGAATAGACATATAATCTAACATTAAGTACTATGTGTAAGAAAGCAAGGGCTGTCCGTGAGGATAGCCCTTGTTTGCTATACATACCTCCGATTGATACTATTTTGGCAACAGAGCGGACACAAGCATAAGCTTTCCAATCGAAATTAATGAGTATCTTTGCAAAAAGCAAATTTATCTAAAACCTGATGAAATACATTCTTACTGCAAGCCTGCTGACACTGTCGGCCTTTTGCATATCGGCCGATAATCCGATGGCAAAACCTCAAGCCGTAGTCGAAGACGGAAACGCCCGTTTCACGGTCCTCACACCCGAAATGATTCGAATAGAATACAGCCCTGCACACCGATTCGAAGACAGGGCCACATTC
>JAIDUY010000268.1 GCA_029059965.1 Muribaculaceae bacterium | reverse complement strand
CAATTACTCCGTTTTCGACAGGAATATAATCCGCAGCCTGAGTGCCGATGCCGAGAGCTGTAGACAGCAGCAGGATGGGGAAAGCTTTAGTTTTCATGGGCTGATTCTTAGGTACAGACAGTCCCGAATCTTCGGTGAGCGGATGCCATTCGGGAAATACTCTGCAAATTTACACATAAAACCGAATTGAAGCATAATCAAATGAGTGAATTTGTTGCCGTTCGGTTTCGAAAAAAATTCGTATCTTTGTGACCTGAGCCTGTATGAACGCCCGATTCAAGGCTTGGATAAACAAGGCACCCACGATTTTTATGACCAAGACATTATCACCATATCCGACAATATCTGTCATCCTGATATTTTTTTTCCTGCTTGCATCCTGTTCCGACAAGAACGACCCTGAGGAACCGACGCAATTCAGAGTAGGGCAGACGGAACTTTCGTTCCCGTCCTACAGGAGTGAAAACTCGATAAGCGTTGAGTCGCAGACGGCGCCGACCGCAAGCAGCGACGCTGCGTGGCTTCATCTGTACGATGCGGTGCGGAACGGCGTGGCGGAAAACAGCTGGACTATCGAAGTCACGGCAGATGCAAATGCGGCTGCGGAGCAGCGCACGGCAACAGTCACAGTCGTGGCCGGAGCTCGGCAGGCCGTGGTGAATGTCACCCAGTCGGGAACCGCACCCGTGCCGCCGGCTGACATCGAAGACCCTGATCAAGCCAACTATACGCTCCCCGCAATCGCATATCCGACCGACGACAACATCGGCGAGACCGCGCAGCAGGCCGTCCGTAATATTTTCGCGGGCTGGAACATTGGCAACTCCCTCGAAGTGCCCGACGGAGAAACGGCCTGGGGCAACCCCGAAGTCAGCCGTGAGCTTATCGACGGCGTAAATCCGCAGGCTTCAACGCCGTGCGCATTCCCTGTGCATGGGGTTCACACCTTGTTGCCGCCGACGCACCGTACACAATAGGTTCGGCCTGGCTGCGCCGCGGACATGAGGGGGTCGACTAGGCAGACGGCAAAGGAATGTATGTGCTTAGCAATACCCACTGGGACGCCG
>JAIDUY010000267.1 GCA_029059965.1 Muribaculaceae bacterium | reverse complement strand
CGGCAGCGTCAGATGTGTATACGCGACAGGTTCACGCCGGGGCCGAGGAGCACGGCCTTGCCGCGGAAGCGGGCTTCCTCGCCGATGCTGACACCATAGAGGCGCGCCATATCGGGATTCCAGCTGGCGGCGAGGCAGGTCAGGGCGGGGAATGCCACGCAGGAGTCGTTTGTCCAGCCGGCCTGCTCCCACTCGTCCCACAGCACTTCGGGACGCACGCCGTGGGGGCCGTCGCTCGTCCACAGTTCGGGTATGCCCAGACGGGGCACGCCCGCCGAGCAGAACTTGGACTGGGCATGGATGATGTTGATTTTCTCACGTGTAGTCATGCGCGAGAGGGCGTCCTCGACACGGTCCTCGAGAGGAGCGGTGCGGTCGAGGTAGAGGGGAGCGTCTGCAGCCGAGGCCGAGAGGGCTGCGGCGGCGAAAGCCGAGATAATGACGGTTCTGAGTTTCATTTATTGCGGGATTGTCAGGTTCATGGACTCGATGTATGAATTCTGCATCATGCAGTTCTCGGCGCGCGAGTTCTCGATGAATCGCAGCATGGCGTTCATGGCCGCCACGGGCGAGGGACGGTTCTCGCGCACTTCGGCGAATGAACCGCGGGGGCCTTCGGCGAAGGCCACGATGGAGTCCCAGCCTTCGGGGCGGCGTATGCCCATCATGCAGGAGTTCTCGAGTTTCTTGTAGGGCCAGAAGGTATAGCCGATGTTGTTGTCCTCCATGACGCGCACGAAGTCATTCTGCCATTGGTCGGTGTTATGGCCGATTTCGCCCATGTACATAGGCAGGCCGGTGCTGTCGCGGAAGGCTATGTAGCTTGCGATGGCCTCTGCGGTGGCGGGGCCGCCGTAACGGTGGCAGGTGTAGGCGATGTTCTCGCCGAAGTCGTGGCCGGAGAGGGGCTCGAAGTTGGAGTTCCACTGGGGCGCTCCGATGAGGATGATGTGGTTGGGGTCGACGGTGCGGATGGTGTCGACGGCACGCTGCAGCAGCGGGACGAGGGCGGCGTTGAGTTCGTCCTTGTCCGGGAAGAAGTGCGCCACGGGCTCGTTGATGAGCTCATAAGCGAGGATTGTGGGCTCGCCGGCATAGCGCTCGGCGATGTCGTGCCATATGCCGCAGAACTTGCGCTGGTGGTTCTCGCTGCGCAGGAGCCAGGGATAGGCGTAGCTGTCGTCGATATTGTCGCCGGTCTGTCCGCCGGGAGCGTCGTGCATATCGAGGATGAGGTACAGGCCGTTGTCGCGGCACCATGTGACGACGCTGTCGATGCGGTCGAAGCCGTCCTGTCCGGAGGTCAGACCCATGTAGTCCTCGTCGGTGAAGAGCTTGTAGTGGAAGGGCAGGCGGATGGTGTTGGCGCCGGTGGCGGCGATGAATTCGATGTCGTTGCGGGTTATATAGTTGTCCTTGAACTGCTTCCAGAAGTCGGCGGTAAATTCCTCGCCGACGAGTTCGCAGAACATGTCGTTGATCATTCGGGCGGAGTTGGTGCGGGAGAAACCGAACATGTAGCCCTCGGGATTGAGCCAGTTGCCGAGATTCGTACCCCTGATGAAGAGGGTGTCGCCGTCGGGGGTGAGCATGAAGCTGCCTTCGACGCGGACAAATTCTTTGCCGGAGTCAGTGGCATCCGGACCGGCGGAGTCGCCGGCCGTGCAGGCTCCGAGCAGGCCTAATGCGGCTGCGGCCGCAAAGAGTAATTTTTTCATTATAGATGTGCGTATATAGATAGTGTAAGAAACCTAAAACAATCTTTTTCCCGGTTCAATCTGAAATGTACCTACGGATATTGCGCTTGATTCTTCTATGAGTCAGGATTCGTGTCCTCAGGGGATTTTCTGGAATACGCGCACGTATTCGACGTCCATTGTAGCGGGCAGGGCCGACTCGTCGACGCCCTGTGCTCCGCCCCAGTCACCGCCCCATGCGAGGTTGAGAATCAGATAGAAGGGACGGTTGAAGGGCCATGTGCGGATGTCGCCCTTGTGGTCGTTCCGGAAGCTGAGGAGCAGGTTGCCGTCGACATAGGTCTTGATGTAGTCTTCGGTCCATTCGAGACGGTAGATGTGGTAGTCCTCCTGCGAGCCGCGTGTAAGGCGCTCGGCTGTCTTCTGAGTGCCTTTGGTGTGGTTGTAGGCGTCGCAGTGTATGCTGCTTGAAGTTCGGTCGGGGTTGTAGCCGACTTCCTCCATGATGTCGATTTCGCCGCACATGGGCCAGGGAGTCACGCCCCAGTCGTTGTTGGCGGGCATCATCCAGAATGCCGGCCATGTGCCTTTGCCCTTGGGCAGGCGTATGGCGGCCTCGAAGATGCCGTAGGTCCATCCGGTGTTCTCGAGGGCGTAGACACGTCCGGAGTAGACGCGGTCGCCGGCCTTGAAAGCGGTGATGGTGAGATGTCCGTCTTTGATTTCGGTGACGCGGCGGCCGTCGTAGCTGCCGTTGACGTATGTCTGGAGTTCGTTGTTGACCCATCCGGGATTGGCCACCTGGTGCGTCCAGTAGGATGTGTTGAGAGTGGAGCCGTTGTCGAACTCGTCGTTCCATACCAGTTCATAGCCTTCGGGAACCTGTATCGTGGGGTCGACGACAATGGGGGCGCGTCCGTCCTGACTGACAGTGACCGTGGCGCGTGCGCGTCCGCTCATGAGCAGTATCGAGCCTGTACGTGAGTCGCGCGAGGTGTTCTCGGCCACGGTGACGGTGACGCTGCCGGAAGTTCCGGCGCTGCCTGTCTTGTCGACCGACAGCCAGCTGCTCTGAGCTACGGCATCCCACTCGCGTGAGGCCGTGACGGTGAATGCGAAAGAGCCGCCCTCGGCTGCTACAGTGAACTCGGTCTTTTCGGCCGCGATATTATCGGTGGAAGGTGCGGGTTCGTCGCCATCGCCGCCGCAGGCCGAAAGGGCGGCGCAAAGGACGAAACCTGAAAGGATATGGAAGAAGCTTTTCATTGCAAAGAAAAAGGAAGGAGGCACCGGAGGGAATCCGGTGCCTCCTGCAAGTAATTACGAATAGGGATTAAGAATGGTCTTTACGGTAGATAGTATCGAAATCAGTCGACGTGCTTCTGCAGGATGATTTCGCTGATCTTGACTTCCGTGTCGGCGGGGTTGCCGCCGAAGTCGAGGACGAGCTTCACGGTAGGCATGGCCTGGGGAGCCTTGACCTTGGCTGTCCAGTAGACGGTCTTTGCGCCACCTGCTGCAGGGATGGTCTCGGCGAAGAAGAAGTTGTCGTCGTTGTCTGCCTGGGTGAGCTTGACGGTCACTGCGGGGAGGTCCTTGTTGCTCTCGAAGGCTATGTGGAAGTCATACTCCTGGTCGGTGTCGGCGATTTCGAGGTCGGTGTTGAACACAACCTGTGCCTGCCACTGTGCCACGGTCTCGGTGGGCAGCGAGAGGGTGTAGACGCTGCCGTCCTTTGTCATTGTGGGGTCGGGCAGCTGGGTCCAGCTGTCGGTGGTGGCGTAGTAGTATGTGATGTTGGGGGTGACAGTGCTCCAGATGTTGTCGGGGCTGTCGACACCCACCCAGTTGGGTTCGGGCACGGTGGGAAGCTCGGGGAGCACTGTGCCGTCGTCGTACTTGTGGTTCTTGAGCACGAAGTTCTCGATGGAGATTTCGGCACCTGCGGGGTTGCCGCCGAAGTCGAGGGTGAACACGAGGTTGTTCATGTCCACTACGGCCTCGAGGTCGCTAAACCAGAAGGTAACGGGCTCGCCGGCAGCGATTTTGATTTTCTGCGCGGGGAAGAAGGAGTGGCCGTCGTCGTCGTCACCGTCGGGATGGATTTTCAGGACGGCCTGGTT
>JAIDUY010000266.1 GCA_029059965.1 Muribaculaceae bacterium | reverse complement strand
CGCCTAAAACCTACCTCCCCCCCCCGAAGCCTGCGTACAGCGCGCGCAATTCGGTGGGGGGATTATCTCTTGTTCCGCCGGGTCGGGCAGCGTCAGAAGGGCTTGCGGTACTTGTCGGCGCTTGCCTCCGAGGCTTCCTCGAGTATGCTCAGGTAGGAGTTGTAGCGGCTCTGTGCAATGCGGCTGTCGGCCACGGCCTCGAGCACGGCGCAGCCCGGTTCGTGCGTATGGGTGCAGTTGCCGAAACGGCATTTGCGCGACTCGGCGAATATCTCGGGGAAGAAATGACCCACTTCCTCGCGGTCGAACTCCACGGTGCCGAATCCGCGCACTCCGGGAGTGTCGATGATGGAGCCGCCTCCGGGCAGGTCGAACATCTCGGAGAATGTCGTCGTGTGCATGCCGGCGTCGTGCGCTGCCGAAAGCTCGCCCGTGCGCAGGTTCAGCCCCGGCACGAGCGCGTTGATGAGGCTGCTCTTGCCGACGCCCGAGTTGCCCGAGAAGAGTGTGACCTTGCCTGCTAAAATCTCGCGCAGGGCGTCGAGTCCGCCTCCCGTCTTGGCCGAGACCTCGACGGTGGGGTAGCCTATGGAATTATATAGGTAGCCCACGGCCTCGGCAAGCTCCATGTCCTCGGCATCGTCCTCGAGCAGGTCGATTTTGTTGATGGCAATGATGGCCGGGACGCCGTAGGCGCTCGCCGACGCAAGGAAGCGGTCGATGAAAGTCGTCGACGTCGCCGGATGAGCGAGTGTCACCACCAGCAGCGCCGCGTCGACGTTGGCGGCGATGATGGACGCCGCTTTCGACAGGTTCGATGCCTTGCGGATGATATAGTTGCGGCGCGGCTCGATGGCGGTGATGAGAGCCACGCCGTCCTTGCCGGGCTCGCCGAACACCACATGGTCGCCCACGGCAACGGGATTGGTGGTGCGTATGCCCTTGATGCGGAAATTGCCCTTGATTCGGCACTCGATTTCCGCGCCTCCGCCGTCGGGGCGGACGCTGTAGGACGAACCTGTATTTTTGACGACAGTTCCTTTCATGCTCATGCTTTTGAGTTGCAAAGATACACAAAAAAACTCGACCGCCACCTCTTTTGTATCG
Organism: Muribaculaceae bacterium; assembly: GCA_029059965.1. Classification (GTDB taxonomy): domain Bacteria; phylum Bacteroidota; class Bacteroidia; order Bacteroidales; family Muribaculaceae; genus CAG-873. The sequence continues at coordinate 169 of JAIDUY010000266.1, read as the reverse complement.
GCTTTTCCTGCTTTAGCGGGAAATCGATTTTTTGCGCCGGGGTCGGGCCGAATCGGCTGTCGGGGAAGGCTGTGTGAAAAAAAACTTGCACGCATGAGAAAAAAAGCGTAACTTTGCAGCCGGAATTCCCAATCTCTGGCAGGACATGCAGCCTGCGTATATTGCGAAT
>JAIDUY010000265.1 GCA_029059965.1 Muribaculaceae bacterium | reverse complement strand
TCGACCTCGATGCGCCGGTCGACTTCTCCTCCCAGTACTCCATGATAATCCTGCGCCGCGACTCGGCCTTCATGTACGGCAACAGCTCCGTGGCCTACGGCGACATAAAACTCGACGCCGCCAACATCGAGATCGACCTCAACAACTCTACAGTCTATGCCGTCGGCGCGCCCGACTCTACCGGCGAGATAACCGGCAAGCCGGTGTTCAACGAAGGCGGCTCGGAATACGAGGCCGGCACAATGCGCTACAATTTCAAGACCGAAAAAGGCTATATCACCAACGTGGTGACACAGCAGGGCGAGGGCTACCTCACCGGCGGCATGACCAAAAAGGACGCCGACGGCAGCTACTACATCAAGGACGGCCGCTATACCACCTGCGACGATCACGACTGTCCCCACTTCTACTTCGACCTCACCAAGGCCAAGGTGCGCCCCGGCAAGAACATCGTCACCGGCCCGGCCTACATGGTGCTCGCCGGCCTGCCGCTGCCGCTGGCCGTGCCGTTCGGCTACTTCCCCTTCACCGACAAGTACGCCTCGGGCATCATCGTGCCCAGCTTCGGCGACGACTACAACCGAGGCTTCTATCTCAGCGACGGCGGCTACTACTTCGCCATCAACGACAACATCGACCTCGCCCTCACAGGCGAGATATACACCAAGGGCTCATGGGGCCTCAAGGCGCGCAGCAGCTACGCCAAGCGCTACAAGTTCAACGGCTCGTTCGACATCAGCTACCTCAAGACAATCACCGGCGAGAAGGGCTCGCCCGACTATGCCTCGCAGACCAACTTCCAGGTGCTCTGGAGCCATGCCCAGGACAGCAAGGCAAACCCCAACATGAGCCTGTCGGCGAGCGTGAACTTCACCACATCGGGATATACGCGCAACAATCTGAACTCCTACTACTCGCCCTCGTTCACCGAGAACACCAAGAGCAGTACGGTGAACATGACCTACCGCTTCCCCGGAACGAAGTGGAGTCTGTCGACCACATTCAACGTGTCGCAGCGCACCCAGGACTCCACCCTGACGGTGTCCTTCCCCAACGTCACCGTCAACATGAGCCAGATATACCCCTTCAAGCGCAAGAAGGCCATCGGCGCCGAGCGCTGGTACGAGAAAATCAAGATGTCGTACACCGGCGTGCTGCAGAACTCGCTGACATCCAAGCAGGACGAATTTTTCAAGAAGAGCCTCATCAAGGACTGGCGCAACGGCATGCGACACAACATCCCCATCTCGGCGACCTTCAACGTCCTCAAGTACATCAACGTAACTCCCAGCATCAACATCACCGACCGAATGTACACCACGCGCGTCGACCGCAGCTGGGATCAGGAACGCAACATCGAAGTGTGCGACACCTCGTACAGCTTCTATAATGTCTATGACTTCCAGGCGTCCGTGTCGCTCGACACCAAAATCTACGGTGTCTAGCAGCCCATAGCGCCGTTCAACAATAAAGTCAAGATGATACGCCACGTGATGACGCCCTCGATATCGTTCAGCGGCTCGCCGGACTTCAGCTCGCCTTTCTTCGGCTACTACGGGCAGTACGCCTACACCGACTCGCGCGGCGTAGAGCAGATGCGCAAGTACAGCCGCTTCCCCAACGCGCTCTTCGGCGTGCCGGGGCAGGGCAAGTCGGGTACCATATCCTACTCGCTGGCCAACAATCTGGAGATGAAGGTAGTGTCAGAGGACGACTCGATAGGCGAGAAGAAGATTTCGCTCATCGAGAACCTCAACGTCATGCAGAGCTACAACTTCGCCGCCGACTCGCTCCGCTTCAGCGACATCAGCACCTCTATCCTGCTGCGCATAACCAAGGGCTTCAATCTCAACCTGTCGGCGACGTGGGACCCCTATACCTATGCCCTTAATTCGGCCGGCACGCCCGTCAAGGTCGACCGCCTGCGAATCAGCTGCGGCAAGGGCATAGGACGCCTGATGCGCACCGGCACTTCCTTCTCCTATACATTCAACAACGATACCTTCAAGCGCAAGAAGCGCGACAACGAAAACGGCAACAACAGCGGCAACAATCCGCCGCCCTCGGGAGCCGAGTACCAGCAGGAGCAGGACGACCGCGCCGCCGATGCAGCCGGCGGCGACGTGCAGCTCAACTCCGACGGCTACGCCAAGTGGACGGTCCCGTGGAGCCTGACGGTGAACTATTCAATCAATTACGGCTACGGAGCATTCAACAAGGAGAAGATGGAGTTCGACGGGCGAGTCACGCAGAACCTGTCGTTCTCGGGCAACATACGCCCGACGCCGAACTGGAATTTCTCGTTCTCGGCGTCCTACAACTTCGACACCCACAAACTGGCCTACATGAACTGCAACATCTCGCGCGACCTGCACTGCTTCTCGATGCGCGCCTCCTTCGTTCCCGTAGGTCCGTACAAGAGCTACAACTTCCACATAGCCGTCAAGAGCGCCATGCTCTCCGACCTCAAGTACGACAAGCGCTCCTCGCTCTCGAACGGCGTCGACTGGTATTGATTTTTTTGGCAAGGGGTGTAATTTTTTGCGGGTTTGGGTGTCATATAGTTACGAACGCGCGATTTCTGCGCGGAGGAATCTGCAATTACTCAACAACCCGAAAAGATTTTATACGAAATGAAAATTTTAGCTTTAGCCCTCGCTTCCGTTCTCGCCGCCGGCTCCTGCTCGTCGGTATCCGGCTCACGCACCACCATCACGCCCTCCGACAATCAGATTACCCGCACCCATAATGTGCGTAGCTTCGATGCCATCGAGGCTTCGAGGGTCAAGGTGGTCTATACTCCCGGCCCGGCCACCGGAACCGTGACGGTCACCGCCCCCGACAACGTGATGCCCTACGTGCAGGTGCGTGTGGACGACGGCACACTTGAATGCGAAATCGACAATGACGTGCAGCTGCGCCGCAACGACCGCTCGCAGGTGGTCATCACCGTCACCGCTCCCGATGTCGACGACTTCGAGGCCTCGCTCAGCGGTATCATCGAGATTACCGGCAACCTGAACATGCGCGAGTTCAGCGCCTCGGCAAGCACAAGCGGCAGCATCAGCGCTCCCGCCGTCACTGTCAGCGGCGAGGCCGAACTTGAGGCCGGCACCAGCGGCAGCGTCAGCATACGCACTCTGACAG
>JAIDUY010000264.1 GCA_029059965.1 Muribaculaceae bacterium | reverse complement strand
TTAGTCTCGTGGGCTGGGAGATTTTTATAAGAGACAGAGCTTGCCCTCGTCGAAGGCTTCCTTGTTCTCGAAGGGATAGTGAATCTGGGCGTAGGGCATGGAGCCGGAGTCGAACCACACGTCGATGAGGTCGGTCTCGCGGTGCATGGGCTCGCCCGAGGGCGAAACGAGGACGATGTCGTCGACATAGGGACGGTGCAGGTCGATGCGGTCGTAGTTGGCGGCGCTGTAATCGCCTGGCACGAAGCCCTTGTCGCGCAGGGGGTTGGACTTCATCACGCCTGCGGCGACGGCCTTCTCGATTTCATTGTAGAGTGTGGCGACGGAGTCGATGCAGATTTCCTCCTTGCCGCTGTCGGTGCGCCAGATGGGCAGGGGGGTGCCCCAGAAACGGCTGCGCGACAGGTTCCAGTCCTGGAGATTCTCGAGCCATTTTCCGAAGCGTCCGGTGCCGGTCGAGGCGGGCTTCCACTTGATGGTCTCGTTGAGCTCCATCAGGCGTTCGCGCATGGCCGTCGAGCGGATGAACCAGCTGTCGAGCGGATAGTAGAGCACGGGCTTGTCGGTGCGCCAGCAGTGGGGGTAGTTGTGGACGTGCTTGGCGATGCCGAGCACCTTGCCTTCGGCCTTGAGCTCCATGCAGATGGCCACGTCGAGTGTCTCGGCCTTGTCGGCGTCGGGAGCGGGGTCGAATGCATTCTTGACATATCGGCCCGCCCAGCGGCCATAGGCCTCGGTGTCGACCATCTCCTCGACGAACTTCGGGTCGAGGTCTTCGAGGCGGTAGAATCGGCCGGTGAGGTCCACCATGGGGCGGAGCTTGCCGTCGCGGTCGATCATGTGAAGGGGCGGAACGCCTGCGGCGCGGCTGACACGAAGGTCGTCGGCACCGAAGGTTCCGGCGATATGCACGATGCCGGTACCGTCCTCGGTGGTGACATAGTCGCCGGGGATGACGCGGAATGCGCCCTCGCCGGGATTCACCCAGGGCAGCAGCTGGCGGTAATGCATGCCGGTGAGCTCGGCACCCTTGAGGGTGCCGGCGATGCGGTAGGGCACCACCTTGTCGCCGGGAGTGAACGAGTCCATGTCGGCCTCGGCTCCCTCGGCTTTGAAGTAGCTGCCGACAAGATCTGAGGCCATGGCGATGGTGATTTTCTCGCCGTTATAGGGGTTGTATGTGTGCAGGATTGAGTACTCGATGGCCGGACCGACAGCGAGTGCGGTGTTCGAAGGCAGTGTCCAGGGCGTAGTCGTCCATGCGGGCAGACAGGCTTTGCCCCAGCCCTTGAGGGCGTCGATGGGGTCAATGAGCTCGAAGAGCGCCGTGCAGGTGGTGTCCTTGACGTCGCGGTAGCATCCGGGCTGGTTGAGCTCGTGCGAGCTCAGGCCGGTGCCTGCGGCGGGGCTGTAGGGCTGGATGGTGTAGCCCTTGTAGAGCAGACCCTTGTTGTAGAGCTGCGCCAGCAGCCACCACACAGTCTCGATGTAGCGGTTGTCGTAGGTGATATAGGGGTCGGTGGTGTCCACCCAGTAGCCCATTTCGCGGGTCAGGGTCTCCCACTCGCGGGTGTACTTCATCACCTCGCGCCGGCAGGCGGCGTTGTACTCGTCGACGCTGATTTTCTTGCCGATATCCTCCTTGGTAATACCTAACGAACGCTCGACACCAAGTTCGACGGGCAGACCGTGGGTGTCCCATCCGGCCTTACGCTTCACCTGGAAACCGCGCATGGTCTTGAAGCGGCAGAAAAGGTCCTTGATGG
>JAIDUY010000263.1 GCA_029059965.1 Muribaculaceae bacterium | reverse complement strand
AAGTTGGCATAGAAGCAGCCTTTGTCGTCGCTCATGGTGAGGTCGCCGTCCCAGGGGTATATGTTCTCGTCGACACCGGCGCGGGCGGCATATTCCCATTCTGCCTCGGTGGGCAGGCGGTAGGGCTCCACGTAGACGCCTTCACGGCCGAGGGAGCGGCGCAGGTAGTCGGTACGCCAGTTGGCGAATGCGTTGGCCTGCTCCCAGCTCACGCCGACCACGGGATACTCGCTGTATCCGCCGTGGGCGAAGTACATGCGGACGTAGGGTTCGTTGTAGGCGTTCTCGAAGTCGTTGATCCAGGCGGTGGTGTCGGGATATATGTTCACGATGTATGTGTTGAGGAAGTCGTAGTCGCCGGTAAGACCGCGGGAGATGGTCTGGCGCACGATTTCGCCTTCGTCGTTGATCCACGCGGTGTCCTTGGAAATCTGGGGGACATCGGTGGGAGCGGGACGGTCGGTGTTGTACTCGCGGCGGCGGGGATTGAGCCTGTTGCGGCGCCGTGCGGCCTCGGTGTGGTTGTAGACCTCGTAGCGGTAGTTGAGCTGCTCGGCGTCGAGCTCGCGCACACCGGTGATGGGGTTTGTGCGGTAGACGCTTTCGATGGCTCGCTGCTCGTCCTCGTTGGGGTTGCGCCAAGGGATGGGCTTGTTCCAGTTGAGGTGGGGTGTCACGGGGTTGCCTTCGCGGTCTTCCTCGATTTTGAACTCTTCGTTACCTCCGAAAGCGGGGTCGGCGAGGCGTTCGCGGATAATGGAGTCGCGCACCCAGAATACGAATTGCTTGTATTTGCTGTTGGTGATTTCTGTTTCGTCCATCCAGAAGCCGTCGACGGAGATACCTCTGGCGTTGGCTCTGAGGTTCCACAGAGAGTCGTCCTTGGCTACGCCGACTTTCATGGAGCCACGGTCCACCAGAACCATGCCGTAGGGAGTCGGCTCGGCCCACGAAGTGCCGCCGACGCCTGTTACTTCGCCACCGGCGGACGAGCGTCCTCCGGAAGCGCAGGAAGCCAGGGCTGCGGCTGCGAGGAGAGATAAAGCGGTGCTGTTGATTTTGTTCATATATCCGGTATGCTTCGTTTTCTAAATAAAAGTGGTGTGGCGCTTACATGAGGCGCACGCTCTTGTGGCGGTTTTTGTTTTTCTCACCCAGGTCGAGCTTCATGCTGTAGCCCACGAATATCTCATGGCTGCCGGAGGAGGCGCGGTTGATAGCCGTTGTGGCATAGTCGAAACTGTAGCCGATGAAGAAATTCTTGATTTCTGCGCTGACAGTGGCTATGATTGCGTCGTTCCAGCGGTAACCGACACCGAAGCTGATGAACTTGCGGTATCGCGCCCTTGCTGTAATCTCGGCTGTGGTGAAGGTGAAATCGCTCTTCACCAGCAGAGAGGGTGCTATTTCAAATAACGTGTTTTTTATCGGAATATTGCCGCCGGCCATGAAATAGAGTGTGCGGTCGGCAGTAAAAGTGTATTTTCTGTCAACGCTTTCGGCACCGGATGCTCCGCCTCCGCCTTCGGCCGTCATGCTGACGGTGGGGCTGTTGATGTGGGTGCAGCTGATGCCGGCGTAGAACTTGGGATGGCGGTACCATATGCCGGCGCCAAGGTCGAGGCCGGTGCCGTGGATGTCGCTTGTGGGCAGACCCTGGTCGGTTCCCTGGTGGTAATCGTCGTCGTCGGGAATGTAGACCTCGGAGCCCTTGAAGGCCTGGTCATAGAGGCCGATGCCGAGACCAACGGTCCACTCGCCGCCGAACTTGCGGAACTTGTAGCCAATCTGGGCGTCGATGTTGAGGCTCTTGTAGAGACCCTGACTTTCCTGATTGAGCATCAGGCCCACACCGATGCGCTTGCTGCCGATTTTGACGGGCATGTCGGCAACGCCGGCAAAAGTCTGCGGGGCGTTGTCGATGCCTACCCACTGGAGTCGTGCGCCGCCGCGGATGCGGAGGTTGTCGCTCTGTCCTATGGCCGCCGGGTTGTAGAACGACGGCACTTCGTAGTACTGCGAGAACTGTGCGTCGGTCTGCGCGGCCGCGCCGAACGCCGTCGCACCCAAAATGAGTGCGGCCAGGGCCTTGCGGCAGGCTGTCGGTCGGTTTCCGTGCTCCATGTTATTATTCAAAATAGAATGTTACGACCAGCATTTTCGATGTTGCCTTGGTCAGTGACTGTGTGAATTTGAATTTGTCGGGGTTGTCGGCGAGGTCGGGACGGTCGTGCTGGAGCACGTCGCCGAGTCCGAAGCAGAATTTGACTTCGGGAGCGAGCTTGAAGTAGGGGAGGTAGAAATCAAAGCCGAATCCGACGGTGAGGAAGATGTCGGTGTTCTTGAGCTGGAGGAAGTCGGAGCGCTTCTTGCCTACGTCGAAAGCCGGCATGATGCCGCCGATGAGGTAGGGGCGGGCGTTGCGCCAGCGCATTGCCGCGTATTTGACTTCGACGGGGAGCACCACATATGTGGTCTTGATGTTCTGCCGCTCTGTGGCTCCGGTGTTGAGCTCGACCATGCTGATGTCGCGGCTGCCGAAGTACATGCCGGGAGTGAAGCGGATGTTGAAGTAGCTGTTGAGACGGAGGTTGAACAGGCCGTTGACGCAGAAGCCCGGCTGATAGTTCGGCTGGTCCATGCGCCATTCCTGACCTTCGGGTGTGATGTATCCGTTGTGGCTCAGCATGAGGTCGCTGCTATAGATGCCTACGGAGAATCCCAGATGCCAGCGGCGCAGATCGGCATACGGCCTGTTGAGCACTTTGTCGTTGAAAGTGCGGGCCGACATTCCGAAAGCAAGCGCCATTGACGCGATAATGATTAGTAGCCTGGCGTATCTCATCAATAGTTTTAACGCCGATAAAGGCGTATTATTGTATGCGGCCGCCATAGTATGGGCACAAAAAAAGCGCCCGGCAGTGTGGCCGGGCGCCCGTATATCAGGTTCAAGCGTCAATATCAGAGGTAGGTCTTGCGACGCTTCACGTCGTTGAGCTTGTTCTCGTCGTGGAGGTTGTAGTAGACGTTCTCGAGGTAGTTGAGGACGTCGGCTGTGATGGTGCTTTCGGGGTTGGAGCTGGACGACTCATATGCGCGTTCCAGAACCTCGGAAGCCTGCTGGAACAGGGGAGTGATGTTCTCGGCTGCGTAGGGGATGTACTCGGCCTCGGTTGTGGGAGCTGCGTCGGCGTTGGCATATGCCTTCTCGCAGAGCATGCGGCCGTAGTTGAACAGGGCGTCGGCGTTGGCGGCGTCGAGTTCGATGGCTTTCTTATAGGCCTCGATGGCAGCGTCCTTGTTCTCGTTGTTCTCGTAGAGAACGCCCTGGATTACATAGTACTGGGCGTTGTTGGGCTCCTGAGCGATAGCGCCGTTGATGATTTCGAAAGCGCGGTCGAAGTTACGTGCCTGGAGGTAGTGGTTGATGATCTGACGGATGTAGAGGTCGGATTCGGTACCGTACAGGGGCAGAGCCTCTTCGGAGAGAGCGAGGATGGTGTCGTTCTTGCCGAGGTTGGTGGCGATGGAGATGGCGTAGTCGTAGAGGTTTTTCTTCTTATAGCCTTTGTCCTTGGCCTTGAGGAAGGAATTCAGGGCGTTGTTGAGGCTGTCGGCCTGCCAAGCGGCGATACCCTGGTTGAAGAGGATTTCGCCGTAAACGCTGTCGGGGTGCTGGGCGAGCTTGCCTGCGAGAGCGGGGATTTCGGGCATGGTGGTGAAGATTTCCCATGCGCGGTAGGCGTTGTTGTAGTCGTGGTTGTTGTAGAGAGTGGCGCCTGCGTCAACGTAGTCGGAGAAGTGGCCGGAGAGTATGCCCACCATGTCCTTGCTGTATTTGGGCTTTACCTTGCCTTTTGCGTCGGGAACACTGTCGAGGGGGAATGCCTTTACGAAGTAGTTGAAGCCGTCGATGAGCAGGGCGCCCATCTTGGCGTCGCCACCTTCGGGAAGGCGGTCGAACTGCTTGAGACCAAGGAGTTTGTCATACTCGGCGAAAGAGGCTTTACCGGGGATGTACCAGGTCTGTGCCATAGTGGCTGTTGTGGGGTCGGTGAATGCCGGGGTGATGATGCTCACAACCTCTGCGGCTTCTTTGCCGTCTTTCATGGCGCGTTCGCCGGCTTTGACGACGTCGACCTGGGCGTAAGCGCCAGCGGCAGCGGCAAGTCCGAGAACGGCTAAGAGAATACGTTTCATACTCTTAGAATTTAGGGGGATATTGTTTGTTAGTTTTCAGTTTCTTCTTCAGTTTCCTCTTCGTCGGGCAGTTCGGCCTCGATTTCGGCTTCGGTCTCTACGTCGTCGATTCCGAGGTCGGGCAGCTGCTCGGCGTCGGCGGCTATTTCGACTACTTCCTCTTCGGGGTCGGTGTCGACGCAGCAGGCCGATGCGATGGTGTCGCCGCGCTTCTCGAGGTTAATGATGCGCACGCCCTGGGTCATGCGACCCATGACGCGGATGTCGGCCACGTGGATGCGCAGTGTGATGCCGGACTTGTTGATGATGACAAGGTCCATATCATCATTAACGTTTTTGAAGGCCACCAGTTCACCGGTCTTGTCGGTAATCTTCATGGTGCTCACACCCTTGGCGCCGCGGTTAGTCATGCGGTATGCCTCGAGCATGGAGCGCTTGCCGAAGCCTTTCTGCGAGAGAACCATGATGGTGTCGTTCTCGTTGTCCTTGCCGATGGTGACGAGGCCGACGATTTCGTCGCCTTCGTCCAGACGCATGCCGCGCACACCGGTGCTGACACGACCCATGGAGCGGAGTCCGGACTCGTGGAAGCGGACGGCGCGGCCTGTGCGGTTGGCCATCAGAATCTCGCTGTTGCCGTCGGTCAGCTCGACGCCTACGAGGCGGTCGCCCTCGCGGATGACGATGGCTTTCTTGCCCTTGGCCATGACGCGTGCGTACTCGGTGAGCGGTGTTTTCTTGACAAGGCCGTTGCGGGTGGCGAACACGAGGAAGTGCGAGTTGGTAAACTCGGTGTCGTCGAGCTGCTTGCAGGGCAGGGTGGCGCGTACAGCGTCGCCTGACTCGATGTTGAGCAGGTTCTGGAGGGCACGACCCTTGCTGGTGCGGCTTCCTTCGGGGAGCTCGTAGACACGCATCTTGTAAACCAGGCCGCGGTCGGTGAAGAACAGCATTGTGGCGTGCATGGATGCGGTGTAGACGTGCTCGATGAAGTCCTGGTCGCGCTTGTCGGAGCCGCGGGAGCCTACGCCGCCACGGTTCTGGGCGCGGAACTCGGCCAGGGGAGTACGCTTGATATATCCCATGTGGGATATGGTGATGATCATGTCATCGTCGGCGTAGAAGTCTTCGGCGTTGAAGTTGCCGGCGGCATAATTAATAGAGGTGCGGCGTGCGTCTCCGTACTTGGCGCTGACTTCGAGAAGCTCTTTCTTCATGAGCTCGCGGAGCACATGGTCGTCGGAGAGGATGAGCTCGAGTTCCTTGATGCGAGCGTGGATTTCGTCGATGTCTTTCTGGAGCTCGTCGATGGCCAGGCCGGTGAGGGCGCGCAGGCGCATGTCGACGATGGCCTGTGTCTGTGCCTCGCTCAGGCCGAAGCGGGCGGTGAGGGTGGCGCGAGCTTCCTCGGTGGTCTGGCTGCCCTTGATGATGGCGATGACCTCGTCGATGTTGTTGACGGCAATCATCAGGCCTTCGAGTATGTGGGCGCGTTCGCGTGCCTTGCGGAGTTCGAACTGGGTGCGGCGTGTCACCACTTCGCGGCGGTGAGCCACGAAAGCCTCGAGAATTTCCTTGAGGTTGAGAGTCTTGGGACGACCGTTGACAAGGGCCACATTGTTGACGCTGAACGAGCTCTGCATTGCGGTTAGCTTGTAGAGCTTGTTGAGCACCACCTGGGCGTTGGCGTCGCTCTTGACGTGGATGACGATTCGCATGCCGTCGCGGTCGGACTCGTCGTTGATGTTGGAGATGCCGTCGAGACGCTTGTCGATGACCATGTCGGCGATGCTCTTGATGAGCTCGGCGCGGTTGACGCCGTAAGGAATCTCGCGGACGACAATCAGTTCGTGCTCGCCCTTCATCTCGATTTCGGCCTTGGCGCGGATTACGATGCGGCCGCGGCCGGTGGTATAGGATTCCATCACGCCTTCATATCCGTAGATGATACCGCCGGTGGGGAAGTCGGGAGCCACTATGATTTTGGCGAGCTCCTCGACGGAGAGGTCGGGGTTGTCGATGAGGGCGACGCTGGCGTTGATGGAGTCGGTAAGGTTGTGGGTGGGCATGTTGGTCGCCATACCCACGGCGATACCGGATGCGCCGTTGACCAGCAGGTTGGGGAAGCGGGTGGGCAGGACGACGGGCTCACGCTTGGAGTTGTCGTAGTTGGGCTGGAAGTCAACGGTATCTGCGTCAATGTCGCGAAGCATTTCCTCGCCGAGCTGGGCAAGTCGCACCTCGGTGTATCGCATGGCCGCGGGGCCGTCGCCGTCGATACTGCCGAAGTTGCCGTGACCGTCGACGAGCATGTGCCTCATGCTCCACCACTGTGCCATACGTGCGATGGTGCCATAGATGGACGAGTCGCCGTGGGGGTGATACTTACCCATGACCTCGCCGACAGCGTTGGCGGATTTCTTGCGGGGCTTGTTGCTGTTGTTGCCCATCTCGTTCATGCCGTAGAGCACACGGCGGTGAACGGGTTTCATGCCGTCGCGGACATCAGGCAGGGCGCGGGAGACGATGACCGACATCGAATAGTCGATGTAGGCCGTCTTCATTTCGTTTTCGATATTGATCTTAAATATGCGATCTTCTTCCAACATGCGTTATCTTGGTGTAGGTTAAGCACTTGATTCGCCGGCCACGGCCTGTTGCGGTCTTGGCGGCGTCTACGGTGCTGAAATATCACACAAAGTTACTAATTTTTTTTCAAACGTACGTTCTTTTGAACATTCACATTCCTAAAATAATTTTAAATATTGAGGCATCCGCACGCTTTCGCCTTATATTATCCGTTATAAATTAAGAAAGCTTTTGAATTTAACTTTATGAAATCTTCAGAGGTCTTTCCGGCCTGTTTTGAGTTTTCATTCAGTCATTATGAAACCCCGCAATTCCTTCATTCAATCTCAATACAATCTCGGAAATCTTCTCTGAATCTTAGCATAAGCCAATTTCAAACGCTCTCTAAAGCCGTTTTTTTGGCACGGTTATTGCATTTCATCACGCTATACAGAACAGACAATATATGGAAAACAACCGATATACCGACGGCGCCCGCGATCTCATCGACCGCCTGCGCTCACAGTGCACCGCCCACAACAACGAGGCCATCATGCCGGCACACCTGCTGCTGGAGCTTTCGGCTCCGGGTCTGCGTTCGGCCGACCTGATGGAACACATCGTCGGTGCCGACCGCCTCGGCGACCTGCGCGCAGCGCTCGACGAGGCTCTGTACGAGTCCGATGCAGCCGACGGACACGATTCCGTGTACTACAACCGCATCGTGTCGCTCATCATCAAGCTCGCCATTCTTGAGGCACGCTATCTGCGTGCCCCCCTTGTCGATGTCGAGCATCTGCTCCTGTCCCTGTTCCACAACAAGGAGATAAAAGACATGACCCTGCTCAAACCCTTCTTCAACGCCGGAATCGACTACGACTCGCTCCGCCGTCAGGCACTTGCCGGCATGGACAGCAACGACACCGACACGGCCACCATAGCCGAAGCCACCGCATCGGCCGGAGCCGACGAGCCGCGCAAGTCGGACGACACCACCCGTAGCCAGCAGGGCTCGCGCTCCGGACGAGCCTCAGGCCGCAAAGCCGACACCCCCATGCTCGACAAATTCGGCAACGACATGACCCGCGCCGCCGAAGAAGGCCGCCTCGACCCCGTCGTAGGTCGCGAGGTCGAAATCGAGCGCCTCGCCCAGATTCTGTCGCGCCGCAAAAAGAATAACCCCGTGCTCATCGGCGAGCCCGGCGTCGGCAAAAGCGCCATCGTCGAGGGCCTCGCCCTGCGCATCAACCAGCGCAAGGTCAGCCGCATCCTGTTCGACAAGAGGGTAGTGTCACTCGACATGGCCTCCATAGTCGCAGGCACCAAGTACCGCGGTGAGTTCGAGGAGCGCATTAAAGCCATCCTCAACGAGCTGACCAAGAACCCCGACGTAATCCTTTTCATCGACGAAATCCACACCATCGTCGGAGCCGGAAACGCCCAGGGCAGCATGGACGCCGCCAATATGCTCAAGCCCGCCCTTGCCCGCGGCGAAATCCAGTGCATCGGCGCAACCACCCTCGATGAATACCGCGTCAATATCGAGAAGGACGGCGCCCTCGAACGCCGGTTCCAGAAAGTGATGGTGGAACCCACCACGGCCGAGGAAACCCTGACCATACTCAACAATATAAAAGGAAAGTACGAGGCTCACCACGGCGTGAAGTACACCGACGAGGCCCTCGAGGCCTGCGTGAAACTCACCGACCGCTACATCACCGACCGCAACTTCCCCGACAAGGCCATCGACGCCCTCGACGAGGCCGGCTCGCGAGTGCGCATCACCCACGTGGCCGTGCCCGAGAACATCGAAAAACTCGAGGCTGAGCTCGCCGAGGTTAATGCCGCCAAGCATGCCGCCGCCCGGAACCACGACTTCCCCGAGGCATCGCGCCTGCGCGACAAGGCTACCGAGCTGTCGGGTGTCCTCGATACCGAGCGGAAGAAATGGGAGAAGGAGATGGAGGCTCACCGCGAGACCGTCGACGCCGACATGGTGGCCGAAGTCGTGGCCATGATGACGGGAGTGCCCGTGCAGCGCATCGCCCAGGCCGAGGGAATCCGCCTGCTCGAGATGGGTCCCACGCTTCAGAAAGCCGTAGTAGGTCAGAACGATGCCATCGCCAAGATAGTCAAGGCCATCCAGCGCAACCGCCTCGGCCTCAAAGACCCCAACAAACCTATCGGCACCTTCATGTTCCTGGGCCCGACTGGCGTCGGCAAGACCTATCTGGCCAAGAAGCTGGCCGAATATCTCTTCGACAGCGCCGACACCCTCATCCGCATCGACATGAGCGAGTACATGGAGAAATTCAGCGTCAGCCGCCTCATAGGCGCGCCTCCGGGATACGTGGGCTATGAAGAGGGCGGACAGCTCACCGAGCGCGTACGCCGCCACCCCTACTCGGTGGTGCTTCTCGACGAAATCGAGAAGGCGCATCCCGACGTCTTCAACCTGCTGCTGCAGGTGATGGACGAAGGACGCCTGACCGACAGCCTCGGACGACGGATAGACTTCAAGAACACGATTCTGATCATGACCTCGAACATAGGCACGCGCCAGCTCAAGGAATTCGGCAGCGGCGTCGGTTTCGCAACTCGCGAGGTTGACAAGGAGTACAGCCACGGCGTGCTGTCCAAGGCGCTCAACAAAGCCTTCTCGCCCGAATTCCTGAACCGCATCGACGACGTCATAATCTTCGACAACCTCGACCGCGACGCCATTTTCCGCATCATCGACATCGAGCTTGCCGGATTCTACCGCCGCGTCGGAGCCCTCGGCTTCACCATCACGATAACTGACGAAGCAAAGAACTTCATCGCCTCCAAAGGCTGCGACGTGCAGTTCGGAGCTCGCCCGCTCAAGCGTGCCATACAGAAGTACCTTGAGGATGAGCTTGCCGAGCTGCTTCTCGGAGCCACCGTCAAGGCCGGCGACGAGATAATTGTCGACTACGACACCACATCCGGCAAGATTGTCACCCACCACATCCCCGCCGGTTCGCAGCCCGTGCTCGAAGGTCCGGAGGAGGACTGACAGATATCTGAAAGAAAAAATCGCCGCCCGTTGTAATTTTTCGCAACGGGCGGCGTCATATATTGTGATGAAACGAAAATCCGACACAGAGCGCGAGGAGCGATTCCTCGAGATAACCGACAGCCACAAACAGCTTGTGGCCAAGGTGTGCTATCTCTATTCGTCGCCCGACGCGCCCTTCGAGGACCTGTACCAGGAAGTTCTTGCCAACATATGGGAAGGCATGGATTCCTTCCGCGGCGAGGCCAAGATGTCGACCTGGATATACCGGACCGCCATCAACGCCTGCCTGACCTGGCATCGGCGCAACGACAGGCACAGCCGCGACAGGATAGCCCTTGAGGACCTTGTGGCGGAACCGGCCGGCACAGACTCGACCCTTGTCGAGGATATCCGTGCGCTCCATGCCCTCATCAGCCGTCTCGACCCGCTCGAGAAGGCACTCATCACACTATGGCTCGACGAAAAGCCCTACGAGGAGATAGCCGCCATCGCCGGCATCTCGCGAGCCAACGTAGCGGTGCGCATACACCGCATTAAAGACAAACTATCCAAAATGGCTTCGGCTGTATAAGTATACGATATGGATTTAGACGAACTCAGAAATACATGGCGTAAGCTTGACTCCCGCCTCGACCGCCTAGAATGCGACAACGCACGCATGGCTCGCGAACTGATAGCCGGACGCGTCACCACCTCGCGCGACAGACTCTCGCGCACATACCGAACCACGGCGCTTGTAGGCTTGCTGCTGCCGTGTCTGGCCATATTCATAATCCAGGTGCTGAAGCTGTCCGTATGGGTAGCGCTGGCATATGCCGCTTTCGGAATTATTGGGGCCGTGTGCAATTTCGCCTTCGCACGCTATATATCGTCGTGCAACTACATGTCGCGTCCCTTGCTCGAATGCCTGTCGCACGCACTGGCCGTGCGCCGCTGGCGCTGGCGTCTTTTCGCGCTGTCCTTCACGCTCGGCTGCGCCGTGGTGATATGGTTCATGTACGAGCTTGCCGGCGCCCAAGGTTACTCGGCGGTCGTGGGTGGATTCGTGGGTCTTGTCGTCGGACTTGTCATCGGATTCGTAAAATTCAGAAGGCAAGGCCGTCTGATACAGGCCATGGTCGACGAGCTCAGCAAGGGCTGCGAGTCGGAAACCGGCTGCTGATTCGGAATGCGGCCGGGGGGGACGACGCAAAAAACTTATCAACATTAGGTTTTTTTTCGGCGGCGGAATTTGAAAAAGTTTTCTTTTTTGGCCAACTTTGCATCCAGAACAAACCTTTCCAAATTCCATGTCAGACAAGAAAGAATACACATTCGACGAGGCATTCGAGGCATCACTCAAGTATTTCGGCGGCGACGAGCTCGCCGCCCGCGTATGGGTGGCCAAATATGCGCTCAAGGATAGCGACGGATGCATATTCGAGCTTACGCCCGACGATATGCACCGCCGCCTTGCGTCCGAACTGGCACGCATAGAGAGCAAATACCCCAATCCAATGTCGGCGGACGAGATATTCGAGCTGCTGCGTGATTTCCGCTATGCCGTGCCTCAGGGCAGCCCGATGGCCGGTATCGGCAACAGTCTTCAGGTAGGTTCGCTTTCGAACTGCTTCGTAGTGGGCATCGACGGCAAGCCCGACAGCTACGGCGGCATCATGCGCATCGATCAGGAACAGGTGCAGCTTATGAAACGCCGCGGCGGTGTCGGCCACGACCTCTCGCACCTCCGCCCCAAGGGGATGGCCGTCAAGAACTCGGCTCTGACCTCGACCGGCCTCGTGCCCTTCATGGAGCGTTATTCCAATTCGACCCGCGAAGTGGCTCAGGAC
>JAIDUY010000262.1 GCA_029059965.1 Muribaculaceae bacterium | reverse complement strand
GTGGGAGTAGACCCAGGGTGTGCCGTGGGCGTTGGAGTAGCAGGCTTCGGACATGAGCATCACCGAGGGCTTGTTCCAGCGGCGCGAGGGCATATCGCACGAAGCGGTGCCGCGTATTTCCTGGGTGAAGTATTTCTGTCCGCTCAGGAGCACTTCGATGTCCTCGTGGAGTCGTCCGCCGCCGTTCCAGCGGATGTCCACCACTACGCCCTCGCGGTCGTTGTACTTGCCGAGGAGGTCGGAGTAGGCGCGGCGGAAGTTCTCGTCGTCCATGCCGTCGAGGTGCACGTATCCGAGGCGTCCGTGGCTGAGGCTGTCGACCTGTGCCGCGCGGCGCTTGACCCAGCGGTCGTAGAGCAGGGCGTTCTGGCGTCCGGCCGAGATGGGCTTGACCACAATCTGGCGTGTGCCGGAGGCTGTCTTGAGGTCGATGAGGGTGCGACGTCCCGAGCGCTCGTTGAGCAGGGTCTCGATGGGCTGTTCGGTGGTGATGGCCACGCCGTCGACGGCGGTGACGATGTCGCCGGGAGCGACGACGGGGTCAAGGCCGTAGAGGGGGCCGCGGGGCAGCACTTCGGCTATTTTCATGCCGGGGCCGGAGTAGTTCACGTCGTAGAGCACGCCCAGCGAGGCGGTGCGGTCGTCGACTTTGGTGTCGGAGCTGCTGCGGTAGCGTCCGCCGGAGTGGCTGACGTTGAGCTCGCCGAGCCATTCGCTGACGAGTTCGGCGAAGTCGTAGTTGTTGGCGATGTGGGGCAGGAACTTGCGGTAGTCGGCGCTCATGCGGGGCCAGTCGCATCCGTTCATGTCGGTGGTGAGGAAGCGTTCGCGAGCCTCGCGCTCGATGTTGTCGAACATGAAACGGCGTTCGGCGGCGGGGTCGAGGCGCTTGGTGGCACGGTAGCTGATGCCCTTGCCGCCGAGCTTCTGCATGGAGCTGCCGAAGATGAAGATGTTCTTGCCGTCGGGGGTGGCGTCGAAGGTGGCCATACCGTCGCTGAGGCGGCGTTTCATGGTCAGGTCCTCGTCCTCGAGGTCGAGCTCCCAGAGGAAGCAGCCGTCATCGGCTTCGGAGATGAAGTTGAGAGTCTCGCCGTCGGCGTCGAGGATGCCGTCGTGGAGTTCGGTGGAGAAGGGCGTCAGTCGTATCTGGCGGTCGGATATGCCGTCAATCTCGACCTTGATGTCGCCTTCGCGTTTGCCGGTCTTGCGTCCGTCGGCTTCGGCGAGTTCACGTTCTTCCTTGCTGAGAAGGAAGTTGTCCATGGCTTCCTGGTTCATGAACACAATCATGACGTCGGTCTGCGAGCCCCATGAGGCATGATTTCGCATGCCGTAGCGTTCGGAGACGAAGGTCAGGGCGTTGCCGTCGAGGGCCCAGCGAGGTTCGGAGTCGAAGTAGCCGCTGGGGGTGCTGTTTGTCAGGCTGCCGGCGGCGACCTTGTGGATGGCGACGTCGGGGTAGGGGGCGCGTCCGTCGATGACCTCGAGGGCTATCCACTTGGAGTCAGGGCTCCAGCGATAGTGGAAGCGACCGTTGCGGTGCAGGTAGGTGGAACCGTCGGTGAGGGTGCGCACGCGGCGCGAGTCGAGGTCCATCACGGCCAGTTTGTTGCGGTCGAGGATGAAGGCGAGCTGCTTGCCGTCGGGCGACAGGCGTGGAGCCGTGCGCTCGTGGCGGTCGGCGGGGAACATGCGCTCCTGGTCGATGACCGTGGCGTGGGTGAAGTCGTTCTCCGAGCCTCTGCGAGCGGGGGTGGCGCGGTAGATATTGAAGCGACCGTCGCGCTCGGAGGTGAAGTAGAGGGTGCTGTCGTTGCCCCATGTCACGTCGCTCTCGGCCTCGGGGGTGTCGGTGACCTGCTTTGTGGTGGAGTAATCGACCGATGTCACGTAGACATCGCCGCGGTAGAGGAAGGCCACGTTCTTGCCGTTGGGCGATACGGTGGCCTGACGGCCTCCGCGGGTGGAGGTCAGCGTCTCGATGTCCGAGGGATAGTCGGCCGCGATGGTGATGTTGACCTTGGCGGGGCGGCGCCTGCCGGGTGCGAGGGTGTAGATTTCGCCGTCGTAGGTGAATGCGAGTGTGCCGTTGGCTGCGCGCGAGAGGAAGCGCACGGGGTGGTGCTTGAAGTCGGTGACGGGCACAGCCTGAGCCGTATTGGCAGCGGGAGCGCGATAGACGTTGAGGCTCTTCTGCGGAGCGCGTTCGCTCAGGAAGTAGATGGTGTCGCCGGCGGCGATGGGGTCAAGGTCTTCGCCGGGGACGTCGACAATGCGTGTGTGGCGTCCTGTGGCGGGTGTGTAGCGCCATATGTCGCGGGTCACGGACGAGGTGTGGTGCTTGCGCCATGTGTCTTCGAAGCCTTTGACGTCCTGATAGACAAAGCTGCGGCCGTCGGTGTCCCAGTCGATGTGCTGCGCGGGTGTGGCGAGCACCTGACGCACGGCACCTCCGCCGGCGGGCACGGCGTAGACCTCGGTCAGACGCGACACGGGGTACTGGCTGCTGGATGCGGGATCCTGGATGGCAGCCGAGAAGTAGAGCTCGCGTCCGTCGGGGGTATATGCTTCGGGGGTTTCGTTGGCTGAGTTGAAAGTCAGTCGTGTCCAGGCGGCGCTTCCGTCGGCGGGCACGGTGAATATGTCGAAATTGCCGTTGATGTCACTGGCGAAGGCAATGGTACGGCTGTCCGGGCTCCATACAGGCGAGGTTTCGTATGTGGGCTGCGAGGTCAGGCGTGTGGCCGCTCCGCCGGCAGTAGGAACGGTGTAGATGTCTCCCTTGTAGGTGAAGGCGATGCGTGTGCCGTCGGGCGAAATCTTCACATCGCGAAGCCACAGCGGAGCTTCGGCGGCTCCGGCGGCGACAGCTGCGAGCAGCATGGCCGGCAATATGAGTTTTTTCATAGGTCGGATAATGTGCTTAAGGTTGGTTTATCAGTGGCAAAAGTACAAAAAAAATATCGTGCCCGCAACAGATTAGGTAGTAAGACATAAAAAAACGCCGCCCCGGGGTGCGGGACGGCGAATATTGTTGTGAAGCGTTGCCTTTTATTGGGCTACGTTGAAGATTACGATGCGGTTCCAGTTGTTGACCTCGTAGGGCTGTTCCTCGGAGCCTTCGGCCTGGATGGTCAGACGGTCGGGGTTGATACCGTAGGTGTTGGTGAGGGTGTCGTAGACGGCCTGTGCGCGGCGGCGGGAGAGCCCCATGTTGTAGGTGCTTGTGCCGGTGTCGCGGTCGGCGTAGCCGACGATTGCCACGTTCTGGTCGGGATTAGCCTTCATCCATTCGGCGATGTTGTAGACGTTGACCATTTCCTGGTTGCTGATGCGCGAGCTGTCGAGGGTGAATCGAACGGTAGCCATCAGAGGAGCGGGTTCGACTACTACTGCTTCCTGTTCAACGACTTCGGGGCAGGGCAGCTGAGCTTCGGCAGCGGCCAGAGCAGCGGCTGTGGTTGCGAGAGCGCCGCGCAGGTCATTGACCTGATTGTTGAGGTTGTCGATATATCCGAGGTAGTCGCAGGGGTTGTAGCTGTGGTACTTGCGTCCGCCGAAAGTGATGGTGAAGCCGCCGTTGAGGGTAACGTTCACGTCGACGGGACGGTCGTAGGCGAGGTTGTTGAAGTTGTCGCCGTACATCGATGCGCGTGCTTCAGCGAAGAAGTCGACATATTTGCAGAGGCGGAAGCGGGCCTGAATACCTGCGGAAACGGGGAGAGTCCAGGAGTTGACTTTCTTGCGGCCGTGCTCGTTGAGGATGTTGCCTCCGTTGGGCTTGAAGTCCCATACGAATGTACCGCCGAGGCCTACGAAAGGTATGATGGAGAATACGCGGTTTTCGTTCACGCCGCCGAGGCTGTTGAACATATCCCACATGAAGTCGAGGTTGGCGCCTACGTATTTGGCTTTGTAGAAGTCGCCGTTGTTATGCCAGTGGAGAGGGCCGCCGTTGAAGCTCAGACGCCATCCCATGTAGGGCGAGAACCATTTACCGAAACCGAGGTTGTAGTTGAGCGAGAGAGAAGAATGATGTTCGCCCTTGCTGTCGACACCTTCTACGAAGGGAGCGTCGAAGCCGGCGCCTAACTGGATGAACCAGTTGTCGTGTTTGGTCACGTAGTAACGTGTGTTGCAGGGAACTTCTGTCAGAACAGCCGTTTCTTCGACAACAACGGTTTCGTTCTGGGCGCTGGCGACGGCGGGGGCCATGAGGGCCACGCAAGCAGCTGCGGTGAAGAGAACGTTCTTTTTCATTTTGGTTGAATGTAGGGTTTGTTAGACTTTGATTATAATATTCTTAGCTTGTGATGGTGCCGAATGTGATGGACTTGTTGAAACGTGTGTTCCGCGACTTCGGCGCCGGTTTTGATAATCTAACACAGGTTTTTTAAATTTTGTTCAGATTTAAGACCGATTTTCTACATTTCGGCTGCGAGAGCCCGGCGGACGGGCTTCAGGAGGCTTGTGGCGTGTATGCTTTTTTTTGTATCTTTGTCGCGCAATGAGTGGAATAGCCATAAGAAAAGCAGTTGCCGGTGATGTCGGCGAGGTGATGCGCGTGTTCGAGGCTGCGCGCCGCTTCATGCGCCGCAGCGGCAATATGCATCAGTGGGTGGGCGGCTATCCCTCCGAAGAAATCGTGCGCGGCGACATCGCCGCCGGCCA
>JAIDUY010000261.1 GCA_029059965.1 Muribaculaceae bacterium | reverse complement strand
CCCGGCCTACTTCAACACCGGCGAAACTGGGCCGCGCATGATGGCCTCCTGCTCCATCCCCATCGTATTCAAGCCCATAGTCATCGACGGCATACATTATGTCGACGGCGGCGTGCTGCGCAACCATCCCGCTTGGATAATCCGCGACAAGTGCGAGAAGCTCATCGGCGTCAACGTCAGCCCGCTCGCCCCCGAGCAGGAATACAAAAGCATCGTGGACGTTGCCATGCGCACATACAACCTCATGGCCAAGGCCAATCAGACTCCCGACATGGAGTTGTGCGACATCTCCGTGCAGACTCCCGAGATTGCCCACTACGCAATCTTCAACCTTAAGAACATCAAGAATCTGTTTGTCAGCGGATATATCCACACCCGACGGGCGCTGCGCGATGCCGGAATGTGGAATCCCGACGGCGCGACGTCCTACATCGCCGACCTGAACCGACAATAGCCTCCTCTTCTACACTTATATATAATGGCAAAAGTTAAACCGATCATCTATCAGCTGCTTCCGCGCCTGTTCACAAACTACTGCGAGACTCCCACCGTGAACGGCACCCTTGCACAGAACGGCTCCGGCAAGCTCAATGCCATCAACGAGACCATCCTCGGCCAGATTGCCGACCTCGGCGCCACACATGTCTGGTTCACAGGCGTAATCGAGCACTCGCACGACGCCGACTACACCGCTTTCGGCATAACCCGCGACAATCCGCATGTCATAAAGGGCCACGCAGGCAGCCCCTACGCCATCACCGACTACTACGACATCGACCCCGACCTTGCCGAGGACGTACCCTCGCGCATGGCCGAATTCGAGGCACTTATCGAGCGCACACACCGCGCCGGCCTGAAAGCCATCATCGACTTCGTCCCCAACCACGTCGCACGCCAGTACCACTCCGACGCAAAAGCACCCGGAATCGAAGACCTCGGCGCCACCGACAACCACGAGATGTTCTTCAGCCCGAGCAACAACTTCTACTACATCACCCGCCAGCTCTTCGCACCGCACGTCGACATGGGCAGCGCCAACGACGCCTACGTCGAGTTCCCGGCCAAGGCTTCGGGCAACGACTGCTTCACGGCCTTCCCCGGCGTCAACGACTGGTACGACACCGTCAAGCTCAACTACGGCTGGGATCCGGGCGACAACTCGCGACACTTCGACCCCATCCCCGACACATGGCTCAAGATGCTCCACATCCTCCGCTTCTGGGCCTCCAAAGGAATCGACGGCTTCCGCTGCGACATGGTGCACATGGTACCCCTCGAGTTCTGGGAATGGGCAGTACCCCAGGTACGGCAGCATTTCCCCGACGTCATCTTCATAGCCGAGATATACGACGTGGCGCTCTACCGCCCATTCATCGAGCGTGGCGGGTTCGACTTCCTCTACGACAAGGTAAACCTCTACGACACCCTGCGGGCCATCGAGACGCAGAACCACTCCGCAGCCACCCTCACCAACTGCTGGCAGACTGTGGAGGGAATAGGCGGGAATATGCTCAACTTCCTCGAGAACCACGACGAACAGCGCTTCGCCAGCCCCTTCTACGCCGGCGACGCCACACGCGTCATCCCCTCGATGGTCGTGGCCACAACCATGGGCACCGGCCCGATGATGATATACTTCGGACAGGAGCTCGGCGAGCCCGGCGCCGACGCCGAAGGCTACAGCGGCCTCGACGGACGCACCACCATCTTCGACTACTGGAGCGTGGCCACCGTGCGCCGCTGGCTCAACCACGGCGACTGCAAAGGCGCCCTCACGCCGGCACAGAAGAAACTGCGCGCCTTCTACCACCGCATCCTCAACATCGCCAACGCCGAGGCAGCAGTGCGCGAGGGCAGCTTCTTCGACCTGATGTACGTCAACTACACCAACCCCACCCTCAACCCGCACCGCCACTACGCCTACATGCGCCATCACGGCGACGACATCCTCGTCATAGCCGTCAACTTCGGCGACACCGACGACAACATCGGCCTCAACATACCCCTGCACGCCTTCACCACCCTCGACCTGCCTCAGGGCAACGACCCCGAAGCCGTCGAACTCCTCACCGGCACAAAGGCCCGGCGCCGACTCACAGCCGACGCACCCTTCGACATCCCCGTCCCCGCCCACGGAGCCGCCATCTGGAAGCTTTCGCGCAAGCGCATCTCGCCCGTGCGCGGCAAATCCGGTGTCAAAAAGAAATAAAAAAACACTCAATACATCATATCTATCAGTCCAATGGATAATTCACTTCCCCCTTTCAAGATTTTCTCCGGTTCGGCATCGCAGTACATGGCCGAAGAAATCTGCAAAGAACTCGGTGTTGAACTCGGCAAGATGAAAATCGAACACTTTGCCGACGGCGAATTCGAGGTATCGTTCGAGGAATCCGTCCGCGGTTGCGAAGTCTACCTCGTCCAGAGCACATTCCCCAACAGCGACAACCTGATGGAACTCCTCCTGATGATTGACGCCGCCAAGCGAGCTTCCGCACGCAACGTCGTCGCAGTCATGCCCTACTTCGGATGGGCACGTCAGGACCGCAAGGACAAACCCCGCGTATCCATCGCCGCAAAACTCGTATCCGACATGCTCGTCACCGCCGGAGCCGACCGCGTGATTACCATGGACCTGCACGCCGACCAGATTCAGGGATTCTTCAACATCCCCGTCGACCACCTCTACGCCTCCTCCGTCTTCATCCCCTACATCCAGAGCCTCAAGCTCGAAGACCTCGTCATCGCCACCCCCGACGTCGGCGGAGCCAAGCGTGCAAACAGCTACGCCAAGTACCTCGACGTGCCTCTGGTACTCTGCCACAAGCAGCGCGCCAAGGCCAACGTAGTGGCCAAGATGACCGTCATCGGCGACGTCAAGGACAAGAACGTAATCCTCGTGGACGACATGGTCGACACTGCCGGCACAATCACCAAAGCCGCCAACCTGATGATGGAAAACGGCGCGAAGAGCGTCCGCGCCCTCTGCTCGCACGCCATCATGAGCGACCCCGCCTCCGAGCGCGTCGACGAATGTGCGCTGGTCGAAATGATTTTCACCAACTCCATTCCCTTCCGCAAGGACTGCAAGAAGTGCACCATCATCTCCGTGGCCCGACTCTTCGCCGACACTATCCGACGCGTACACTCCAACCAGTCCATATCCTCGCAGTACCTTATTAAATAAGGAGAGGACCACATAACGAAACTACAAACCGTGTGGGGGGGGGGGGGGGGGGGGCGCCCCCCCCGCTCAACTAAAAAAATAAAAAAAAAGAAAAAAGATGACGCACCC